>JAAPAA010000361.1 GCA_012274165.1 Thiobacillaceae bacterium | reverse complement strand
GTGGAGGACGTGCTGTGCGAACTGACCGGAGCGGAAGCCGCCACCGTGGTCAACAACAACGCGGCGGCGGTGTTCCTGCTGCTCAACACGCTGGCGCTGCGCAAACAAGTCATCGTTTCGCGCGGCGAACTGGTGGAAATCGGCGGCGCCTTCCGGGTGCCGGACATCATGAGCCGCGCTGGCGCCAAACTGGTCGAGGTGGGCACCACTAACCGCACCCACCTGCGCGATTTCGCAGAAGCCATCAACCCGCGCACGGCCATGCTGATGAAAATTCATGCCAGCAATTACGCCATCCACGGCTTTACCGCGAGCGTGCCCGAAAGCGAACTGGCGCAGCTTGCCCACGCGCATGATCTGCCTTTCGTGATCGACCTCGGCAGCGGCACGCTCACCGACCTGGCGCGCTTCGGCCTGCCGCACGAACCGACGGCGCAGGACGCGCTGGCGGCCGGCGCAGACCTCGTCAGCTTCAGCGGCGACAAACTTTTGGGCGGGCCGCAGGCCGGCATCCTGCTGGGACGCCGCGACCTGATCCAGCGCATCAACAAGAATCCGCTCAAGCGCGCGCTGCGCGTCGGCAAGCTCACCCTGGCCGCGCTGGAAGCGGTGCTGCGCCTGTATCGCGATCCCGACCGGTTGAGCGAACGCCTCACTACCTTGCGCCTGCTCACCCGCTCGCGCGCCGACATCCTGGCACAGGCCGAGCGCCTGCTGCCGGCGATGCAACAGGCGCTTGCCGCCTGGCCGGTGAGCGTGAGTGCCGAGCCGGCGTTGTCGCAGATCGGTAGCGGCTCGCTACCGGTTGACCGCCTGGAAAGCGCAGCACTGGTGGTGCAGCCCGACAAACGGAAAAACGGCGGCGTGCTGCATGACATCGAAGCGAGCTTGCGCAGCTTGCCGGTGCCGGTGATCGGCCGTATCGCCGATGGCGCGCTGCGCCTGGATTTGCGTTGCCTGTCCGCCAATGACGAAGCGGATTTCCTCGGTCAGCTTGTGCGCTAACCACACGACCATTCATAGAGAAGGAGTGTTCCATGCAAAGACGCGAATTCATGCTGACTTCCGCAGCCCTGGCTGCAGGCGTAGTGTGGCCCGACAGCCGCGCAATGGCGGCGTTCGATCCCGCCCCAGCCAATGGCTGGCGCACCTTTGAAGTCACCACGCGGGTGGATCTTCTCGGGGCGGATGGTGCAAGCCGCGTCTGGTTGCCGCTGCCTTCGGTGCAGGAAAAGGACTGGATCCGGCCGATGGGCAATCTGTGGCAAGGCAATGCTACGACGGTCCAGCTGCTGCGCAATCCCGCCTATGGTGCTGAAATGCTTTACGCGGAATGGCCGAGAGGTGAAACCCCGGCGCTGGAAGTCACCAGCCGTATCGCCGCGCGGGATCGCGCCATCGATCTGAGCCATGCCGGCCAGGCGGCCCCGTTGTCGCGGGCGGATCGTCGCCTCTATACCAAGGCCACGAAATGGCTGCCCACGGATGGCATCGTCAAGAAGACCGCGCTCGAGATCACCCGCGGCATCAAAACCGATCAGGCGAAGGCGCAGGCTATTTACGAGTGGGTGGTGGACAACACCTTCCGCAATCCCAAAACGCGCGGCTGTGGTCGGGGCGACATCCGCTTCATGCTGGAAAGTGGCGACCTGTCTGGCAAGTGTGCCGACCTCAATTCCCTGTACGTTGGTCTGGCGCGGGCAGCCAGTTTGCCGGCACGCGACGTGTATGGAATCAGGGTGGCGGATTCGCGCTTCGGTTACAAGAGCCTGGGCAAGAGCGGCGACATCAGCAAGGCGCAGCACTGCCGCGCCGAGGTGTGGCTGGACGGGCACGGCTGGGTGCCGGTGGACCCGGCCGACGTGCGCAAGGTGGTGCTGGAAGAACCGCCCGGAGGCTTGACCCTGACCGATGAGAAAGTGGTCGACGTGCGCAAGCGCCTGTTCGGCGCGTGGGAAATGAACTGGCTGGCCTACAACACCGCGCATGATCTTCCGCTGCCCAACTCGCGCAATGTCACGGTGCCTTTCCTCATGTATCCGCAGGGGGAAACCGCAGCCGGCCTGCTGGACAGCCTGGACCCCACCACGTTCAGCTACACGATCACCTCCCGCGAAACCACGGCACCGTCATGATCGTCGGCACCGCCGGACACATCGACCATGGCAAGACCACGCTGGTGCATGCGCTCACCGGCGTGGATACCGATCGTCTGCAAGCTGAGAAACTGCGCGGCATTTCGATCGAACTCGGCTACGCCTACCAGCCGCTGGCCGACGGCGGCGTGCTCGGTTTCATCGACGTGCCCGGCCACGAGCGCTTCATCCACACCATTCTGGCCGGCGCGGCGGGCATCGACTTCGCCTTGCTGGTGGTGGCTGCAGACGACGGCGTGATGCCGCAGACGCGCGAGCACCTCAGCATTCTCGACCTGCTGGGCATCAGGCAGGGCGCGGTGGCGCTGAGCAAAATCGACCGCGTTGAACCAGCGCGTGTCGAAGAAGTCGAGCGCGATCTGCACAGTTTGCTGGCCGACAGCGCGCTTGCGGGCAGTCCGGTGTTCCCCGTTGCGGCAACGGGCGGGCAGGGCATCGATGCCCTGCGTGCGCATCTGCACCAGGCCGCACAGGCGATGCCGCAGGCAACAGGCGAGGGTGGCTTCCGGCTGGCGGTCGATCGCAGTTTCACCCTCAATGGCGCGGGCACCATCGTCACTGGCACCGTGTGCGCCGGCAGCGTGCAACTGGGCGACGAACTGCTGGTCACCCCGAGCGGCAAGCCGGTGCGCCTGCGCAGCCTGCATGTGATGAACCGGCCTGCGCAGACCGGCGCGGCCGGGCAGCGCTGCGCGCTCAACCTCGCCGGGGTGGGCAAGGACGAAATCGGGCGCGGCGACTGGATCGTGTCGCCGCGCCTGCATGCGCCGACCGCGCGCTTCGACGTGCAGCTGAAGCTCTCGCCCAACGCAGCGGCAGCCTTGCCGCACTGGGCGCCGGTTCACCTGCATCTGGGCGCGGCGCACGTGATGGCGCGGGTGGTGCTGCTGCAAGGCGAGACCCTGGCGCCGGGCGACAGCGCGCTGGCCCAGCTGGTTGCCGCCCGCCCGATCGGCGCACTGCACGGCGACCGCTTCATCCTGCGCGACGCCGACGCGCGCCACACCCTGGGCGGTGGCCGGGTACTCGATCCGGACGGTCCGCCGCGCAAGCGCAAGACAGCGCTGCGGCTGGCGGAACTGGCCGCATTGCAGATTCCGGATATGGCGCAGCGCCTGAACCACTTGCTCGAAACTCAGGGGCGGGATCTTGATCGCCTCGCCGTGAACTGGAACTGTGACACGCTGGCCGATGCCTTGCCCACGGGCAGCAAACTGGTCTGCGCCCGTACCGAGCGCTGGGCATTTTCCGGCGCGCACTGGACGAGCCTGCAGGAAAAACTGCGCGCCGACCTCGCCAGATTTCACGAACAGTTTCCCGACGAGCTGGGCCCCGATGCCGCGCGGGCGCGCCGCATGTTTCTGCCGCGCCTGCCGGCCGCCGCCTTTACTGCCCTGACCGATGAACTGCTGGCCGACGGCACGCTGCAGCGCAGCGGCTCGTGGCTGCATCTGCCGACCCACCGCATCGCCCTCACGCCGGACGACGAAGCGCTGTACCAGCGCATCCGTCCGTGGCTGCAAGACGCCTGTTTCGATCCGCCCTGGGTGCGCGACCTGGCCCGGCTCGCAGCGCGCGACGAAACGTCCACGCGTCGCCTGCTGCAGAAGCTGGCGCGCCAGGGCAAGCTGTACCAGGTGGTGCGCGACCTGTTTTATCTGCCGGAAACTGTCACCCGGCTGGCGATGCTGGTGCAGGAACTGGAACACGCGGCGGGCGAAACACGCGCGGCGGAATTCCGCGACCGCACTGGCATCAGCCGCAAGCGCGCGGTGCAGGTGCTGGAGTTTTTTGATCGCGTCGGCTACACGCGCCGCGTGCGCGAAGCCCATCGACTGCGCAGTGCGGACATGTTCGCAGGGCAGGAGCATGCCGTTTGATCAGTTCATGGAAGGGAAGCGTGCCTGGTGGCGCGGCCGGACTTCAAATCCGGTTGGGGGTGTCAGTCATTCCCGGGTGGGTTCGACTCCCACTTCCTTCCGCCAGTTTTTCTCAACTAGCCGGGATACGGTGATACGCCAATGAAAACCATTGTCCGTACTTTTCGATTCGCCCATGGGCTGATGGCGGCACTCTTCGCCTGCTCGGCACTGATGCTCATCACAATCGCCGCCCGCATGGGTTGGCTGGCATTCATCGGGGGTCTGGATCGCGGGTCAGCGCAAACCATCATCGAAGCGGTAGGTCTGCTGGCTGCGGCCGTTGTCGCGCTTCAGATCGCCGAGACGATTTTTGAGGAAGAAGTCATCCGCAACGCTGACATCAGCGCACCCACTCGAATCCGCCGATTCCTGTCGAGATTTTTTGTCGTCGTCATCGTTGCGCTCGCCATAGAAGGACTCGTTGCGACGTTCAAGGCCATTCATGAGGACCCAGCGCAGTTGCTATATGCCTCAATCTTCCTGGTGGCGACAGGAATACTACTGGCGGCATGGGCGGTTTTTGTTCGTTTGAATCGTTATGCCGAAGAACTGGAGCCAGAGGCCATGGAAGAGGCAAAGCTCGAAGACCGAAAGCTCAAAGAAGATTAGCTTGCGGATGAGGTGCCGGATTTCAAATCCGGTCGGGTGTGTCAATCGCTTCCGGGTGGCTCCCACTCCCTCCGCCATTCCAGAACCGTCACTCCTGCACGATCCCGAGCAGACGGGCATTGAGCCTGCGCGCCAGAGCCTCGCCGCCGCGCCGCATGACGCCATCATGGTTCCACTTGAATACGGGGCGTGCAAACAGCGCCAGCAGATTCATCCAGACAGGCGTAGTGCGAACCCGCCACTCGAAGCGTGCGCGCGTTACCGTCCCGTCGGTGGTGAAAGACCAGCTGCCCCGGCCTTCCACGTCGCCGCTCGCGACGCCTTCGACAACCTTCAACAGTTCGGCATGGACCACGCGAATATCGAACCTGAGACGAAACGGCAGGCGGCCCCGCCACGTGTAACGCCGCACGCTGCCCACGCCCCGGACATCGCCGGGCGCGAGCTCTTCGACGCTTTCCACATTGCGCCACCACTGCGGCCAGTCCAGGGAAAGGGAGATCGCCTCGCACACCGTCTCGATGGGCGCTTCGATACTCCAGGTGGTGACAGAGCGGTACTCCATCACTCGGGATTGAACAACGCCTCCGGCAGCGCAAGGTTGATTTCCAGATCGTCCAGCGTGACGGTTTCAATGACGGCATCCGCCTGGTCGCGGCTGATCACCTTGACGGGAAACTGGCTCGCCGTATCCAGCCACAGTTCGTAGCGATGTACGCCGGCCACCGCAACCCCGGACGCACCGGCCACCGCCAGGTGCAGAGCCGTGCGGCCCTCGATACGCGCTTCGTCCAGCACCTCTACCTCGCCCTGTTCCAGCAGGGTGCGAACATGTTCGAATAGCGTCCCCACATCCGATTGATCCACGGTTTGACCGCGCGGATTCTGCACCAGCGGGTTGCCCGGACTCAGCTTGAGTTCCGGGAAATGGCCGATGCCAAACGGCCACAGCCGTACGCGCTGGGTAATCGGGCTGTAAACCAGCACCGCGCCCTCATGCGGGCGAATGAATTCCATGCGCACAAAACCGGGCTGCTTGTAGGCGTAGCGGATTTCCTCCTTGCCATCGTCATGGGTGGAATTCAGGGTGACACGGTAGGTTTCCACCGAGCGGTAATGCTCGATGGCGGCGGCCAATTGGGCCAGACCTGTTGCGGTGAGGGTAGCGGCCAGCATCAGGGTGGATAGCATCTCTATTCCACGACTTCGAGCACACCCTCCATGCCCTTGTCGCGGTGGCTTTCAAAAAATAGCAGCTTGTTCTTGCAGTAAAACGGGAATTTTCCGGTGGCGGAGGGGGTGAAGCGGACGGACTTGGCCGTGCTCGACAATTCTTCATCGACCGCGATGCCAGCTTCGGGCGCCTTGATGACGAAGGTGTGGGGAACCAGACCTTTTTCCACGCTGAGCGTCAACTCGACCGGCACATTCATCTTGACGATCACCCGGTTGGGCTTGAAGAAATAGCCACCACCTTCCATCTTGACGTGCTGCACGCCATCGGCGGCGGTCGTTGCCCGATAAACCGTCTCTTCGGGCGCAGCGGCGTCGGCCCGGCAGGTGGAATATCCAACAAGGCAGAACACTAGAAACAGGATGGCATTTTTCATGATCTGCTTTCAAAGTTTGGGCGGGAATAGCCACTCGACGGGAAACCACCGCAGCCTCGCAGTACGCGAACACTGATTCAGTCAATCTAGCCGGAATTCCGCGCAAGCCAAGTGAGTGCGTGCCTGATGGTGCGGCCGAACTTCAAATCCGGTAGAGGGCGTCAGTCGTTCCCGGGCGGGTTCGACTCCCACTTCCTCCACCATTTTTCTGGGCGTAATGGGTCAGGCATCGGCCTTGAAGAGGCTGTCATAGTGAGGGTGTCGAACGTCCGTTCAGCAACCGGAAAGGGTATTGGCCTGCCCCGGGTTCTCCGATAGGCTGCGCTTCTTTACGGTCATGGTTGGCGCTCAAGTATTGTTGGCCAGCGGAATTCAAAGCTATGGGACTAATCATTACGCCAGCAAGCAGCATGACATCGCGACTGCGCAATTGCGGCCTTGCCATCGCGACCGCAGTTGTTTGTTTTGCAGGCAGCACCTTCGCGCGGGCACAGGACGATACCCCGGCGGTCGTGCCCTATCGCCCATCCGTCGCCTCGCCTGCCGAGCTGCCCGCGCCGGGGTGGCCTGAACTCGAGGCCGGCGTTTCGTGGGCCAAGGGGGGCGACACCGCGCGCAGCCAATCGTCACCCGTGACGTTCAAGCTGGCATGGAACGAAAGCTGGGGCATGCTGATCGGGACCGATGCCTACGCGTGGCAGCGCGCGTATGACGGCAGTACCGCGCACAGCGGCGGCGATACGTCACTGACCCTCAAGTACAAGCTGCCCGTCAATGAAACCCTCGCGCTCGGGGCGGAGCTCGGCGTGACATTGCCGACCGCGCGCACGCCGATCAGCAACGGTGGAACCAACTGGGGAATCAACACCATCGCCAGTTTCGATTACCCGGGTATCCATGTCGACGTCAATGTCGCGGGTGTACGTCTCGATGTAGTCGATGCGGGGCAGGGGACATGGCAGGGCGGATGGGCGGTTGCTGCATCGCATCCGCTCGACGAACGATTCGGTATCACCGGCGAACTGTCCGGCCTCGTGCAACAGGGAACAAGCGCGCAGTCGCAAGCGCTCGGGGCATTGAACTACAACGTGAGCCGCGCGCTGGTACTCGACGTTGCCGCAGCGGCCGGTTTATCCGCCGCAGCACCCGACTGGCAATTGATGGCCGGCCTGACCGTGCGACTCGGTCACTGGTTCTGACGTGTTGGCAGTGTTCGGGAAAGAAAAGTGATTCCGAGGGCTGCTGCTGTAGCGTTATTTCTGCAGCCCCCCTTTCAGTTCCCGTGACGCCCGGGCAGTGCGCATCAGGCTCACCCCAAACGTCACGGGAGAACGGTCAGAAGTTGTAGCCGACACCCATCGAGAACATGCTGGAATTCATCTGTCCCGTTTTGCTGGATGTGCCGAGCCCGCTCACGTAATCATAGTCGCCACGCAAGTCGACATTTTGCGTGAGCTTGTAGATCGCGCCCACGCCCACCAGGGGACGGATGGAATAGACTGAATCGCTCCCGCTGGCGGAATTTGCCGGGGCGCTTGCCGTAAGGTTGGATTCGACTTTTGCATCCACCACCCCCACTTTGCCGAAGACCAGAATGCTGTCATTCAACGGCAGGCCAATCAGCGCAGCCATATCCAGGCCGCCAGCTTTCAATGTGCCCTCGGCGCTTCCCCCAGCGTAGCTGGCCTGGTATTTGGCTTTGCCAAAATCGATATAGCCGGCTTCCATCGCCAGATAGGGATTGAATCGATAGCCACCCTGCAAGCGCCACTGGGCGCCGCTGCCTGAGTCGCTGCTGGACAGGCCAGTCGCGCCGCTGGCAGACAGTGCAGTGTCGAAATGATTCTGGTCGAGAGACTGGTTCGAGTAGGTAACCTCGCCCAATCCGTAAAAGCCGTCGGCAAACGCCGTTGGGGTCAGGGCGAAGAGTGCAAGTGGTGCCAGTTGGTAAAGTTTCATCTGATATTCCTGGAAGTGAATGGGCTGAATCGGCGGAGGGGTTGCCAACGTGCCTTGTCCCGGCACATCGGGCACATCTCTCCGACGACGAGAGGACAACCGCAAGAGTGGTGCCAGCGTTGCCGCGTTTCTTCAACGCATTGATTTCATGAGAACAGTTGAATCCGGCACCGCTTGATTTGTGGCACCGCCAGCGTGGCGTGCAAGGATTGTCAACAATTTTTGCAGGGCGCCCGTCTCGGCTGGGCGGGGATGAGGAGGGGATCTGGTCGGTGCAGGATTTTTGCCCTGCCACAATCAGGCACGCTCAATGGCTGCTTACAAAGCTGCTGTATTGGCGCTTTCGACCCGAAGCGGCCTGTTGGATAAGGGATCACGGACAACCGCTGCTCGACCTAAGCGGACACACAAACCTGAAGCTCAAATTTGTCTAGTAACCTGGGGGCACTTCAAAGTGCCAGACCAATGTTTTAAAAGAGGTCATTGCTGAGCGTCCGGTATCGCGGCAGGAAGTGACTGGCTGCAAACCTGCCTGCCAGGGCGGCCGACCGTCATGCCCTCTGCCTAAGCCGCCATTAGCCGGCGTTGCGGAATTCTTGGCGAACCACCGCGATGTGGAAATCGGCTGAATTCACACTCTCGGCCATGAAGAGACGGTCAGGGCGCTCGCCATGAATTACTGGCGATTCTGACTGCGCTCTTCGTCCTTCTTCTTCTGATCCTTACCTTGCTGTGCACCCTTGCTATCTTGCCCCTGGTCTTGTGGCGCAGCCTTGTGTTGCTGACCCTTTCCTTGCGGTTCAGATTGGGGGTGTTGCCGCTGTTGGTCTTGCTGCTTCTGCTGCGTCTGCTGCTGTTGACGCTGCTGATCTTGCTGCCGTTGCTGTGTCTGTTGCTGTTGCCGCTGTTGGTCTTGCTGCTTCTGCTGCGTCTGCTGCTGTTGACGCTGTTGGTCTTGCTGCCGTTGCTGAGCCGGCTGCACACGCTGCTGATAATACTGCTGCGTTACAGGCTCACGCGGCTGGTAGCGGTACTTCTCGGATTGGATCGAATGCTGTTGTTCAACCGCGCGAGGATAGCGATCCCCGGAATAATCTCGCTGATAGCTCGGCAACGGTGCGGGAGCCGGGGCGGAACGGCGGTCCCATTGGTCCCACCCGCTTCGACGCTGTTCCCAGTCACGGCCCCAGTGATCGCCCCAACGTGGCGGCGCGTCGGCATGCCAGCCACGGAAATAAGTCGGAGGCTGGCGATAGTAGCGCACCGGAACGCGCAGAACATAAGCCGGCACATCGTAATAACCCACCATATCCCACGGCCCGTTGTACCAGCTGCTCGCATACCAGTTATCGCCCTGGAACACCCAGTACAGGCCGTCGTAAAAGAAATAATTCGAATCCACCCGGGGATCGTAGTAGACGGGATAGCCAGGGACCCGGACAAGCCGCGGATACATCGGCATGTTGATCCCGATGCTGATACCGGGAAGACTGATGCCGACGCTCACCTAGGCGGCAGGGGCAGTCAATGGAGATAACAGCCCCAGCACAAGAATCAAATTACGAATTTTCAGCATTTTTATCACCCGATTGTTAAGCAAAGTTGCAGTCGAGGTTAACCACTTTTAACAGGTGGGGACTGCTTCGACCGCCTGTCAGACGGAGCCGACAAGTCGCCGAAAACAGGCGTAGCCACTCAGCGACCAATCACACGAATCAGAATCACCACAACCGCGATGACCAGCAGAATGTGAATGAATCCGCCCATGGTGTATGAGGTAACCAAACCCAGTAACCACAGGATGATCAGTATTACCGCAATAGTCTCAAGCATGTTTGCCACTCCTCCCAATTAATCTGGCTACCATTTCAAACCCTTTATCAACACGAACTGTCCGTTACCAGCGGAGCAACATGACTGGGACTTCCTTGGTCACGCTGGCACAGGCTGGCAAGGACACATTTCCATGTCACTTAAGCCGCATGTCGTTCTTGACGGATGTCACGCCTTCAACGCTACGTGCAAGTGAGGTCGCCTTGTCGATGTCGGCCTGGGAATTGACGAAACCACTCAACTGAACCACACCTTTGAATGATTCGACGTTGATTTCTGCGGATTTCAGGGAGGGTTCATTGAAAATCGCTGCCTTCACTTTGGTGGTGATGACGCTGTTGTCGACATACTCGCCGGTTCCCTCCTTGGCGGTTGTCGATGCACACCCGACAACAGAAACCAGCGTAGCAGCCAGGAAAACTGCGGAAAGATACTTGTTGAGTTGTTTCATGGAGGCACCCTTATGGTTTGGTTGAAATAATCACTGTGTCATTCAAAGGTGAAACTGTTTACACACGTGGGGCAAGGTTCATTACTTACCGCATACAGTAAGGCTAGTACAAAAATGTGATTTAAGACAGGCAGGTCTTGCATGCCCCCCCCCACTTCTGCTCATTGATCTGTGGCCCTCATCATCGGTTTACTTCTCGACCATCGCTGATTCACTTTCGCATTTTCATTGGGGATGCCGTGACCGCAATGGCGTGTGTGTTCTGACGTACAGACCGCTCTTGGGTATGCGACTAGCCTTGCGTTTTCATCGGGGGCTTCTATAAAAGCTGTCCAGGCGGTCGTCAATCTTTCACTTCTGTAGCCATTCGCTGCGTGAGGTGCAGAGATGACGAGAGGCCGGCTGCGACAAAGATGCTCGATTGGTAATTTCGCCCGTCGAGTCCCTAACCACAGGAGATTGATATGGACTGGAATATCGTAGAAGGCAACTGGAAACAGTTCAAAGGGCAGGTGAAAACACAGTGGGGCAAGCTTACCGACGATCACCTCGACGTAATTGCCGGCAAGCGCGATCAGCTATTGGGCAAGATCCAGGAGTCCTACGGCATCACTAAAGACGAAGCCGAGAAGCAGGTTTCCGATTGGCAGGCTCGCCAGAAAGATCAACTCAAGTAATGGATCGGCGTTCAGGTTCGCTGTCCGGGTATGTGGTCGGCGAGTTGTGTGGCATCGCGTGCGTATT
>JAAPAA010000046.1 GCA_012274165.1 Thiobacillaceae bacterium | reverse complement strand
AGACTTTCCGAGCGCGGCCGTTCATGGCTGACAGCTGATGGCCGGGCACTGCCTGTCGCGGTCGGCGGGTATCGGGCCGCTCAACTTGGACGACAGCTAACCGGTGGTCAAATCGACGGCGTGGGTGTCTCAGGTCGACCCTGAGCACCCATTCAGCACCAACGATTCAGCGGCCGGAAGCCGTCATTGGACTTGATTCCGCCGAACGGGCTGACCGCCGGATCCGGACACCTCGACGGTTGGCAGCTGCGCCAGGAGAAGGTGCGTGCCGTGTCCCAGCGGCGACGCACGGCGGATGGCCATCGCTTTGAGCGCCGCGTTTGCCCCAATCGCTTGTGGGCCCCTGAGTCCTGTCGGACTCAGGGGCCAATTCACGAACGCTTCTTGACAAGCCCCCGGTCAATCGTCGTCACGCAGTTGGACGCGCAAGATTTGCCCAAGCCCTATGGGCGGCGGGCCGAAGCCCACGTTGGAGATGTAGAGCGCGCCGTCAGGTCCGAAGGTCATGCCGGTCGGAAAGGTCAACAAGCCACTGGAGCTGTCGATCAGGACGTCTTGCTTCCCGTTGTGCCCCAGCCGGAGGAGGCGGCCTGATCCTGGTACAGGCCCTGGATCGGTGGTCGAGTATGACGTCTCAAGCACGTAGAGACGTCCCCGCTCATCGATCTCCAGCCCGAGCACTTTGCTGAACCCGGTGGCAACTACCCGCAGGTGACCGCTCGGGGTGATTTCGAAGATGCTCTGGGTGTTCAGTTGGTCAGGGTCAAACGTCCCCAAGTTGCTGACAAAGAACGAGCCGCGGTACACGATGGAAGTGGGGACGACGTGGCCTTGCGATGCCGAGATGTCGATCACCCGAGTGACCTTGCCATGGGTCGTGATCTTGTCCAGCTCTCCATGGTTCGGCTCGATCGCGTAGAGATCACCGTGCACCGCGACCATGCTCCACCACGTCCCATCTGGCTCGAAGTCTCCCGGATTTGGATTCTTGACCTGGTGGGCCTGCTGGAACGCGCTCAGATTCGCGATGAGTTCCCAGGTGCCATCGCGGTGGATCCGAGCAACGCCGTTGGGCGTCGTGACGCCGTGCGAGCAGCCCGCGCCGGCCAGCAGCGCGTACATGGCGCCGTCGATGAAAGCAATGTCAGCGACGCCGCTTGTGAGACTCCCGGACTGCATGCTGGTCTGGCTTGAGGGCAGCGTGTCGGTGACGGTACTCCGATGGCCATGCTTGTCGATGCGCGAGATTCGCCCTCCGGTCTCGCTGCCCGTATAGGGGCCGACAGCCGGGACAACGGTGCACGCCGGGTTCGAGCCACCCGTGCCGCCTTCAGCGACGTACAAATATCCGTCCGGGCCAAAGTGCAGTCCCCGCGGGTTGTTCAGGCCGCTGTTGACGAACACCGAGACGCTCGGCACAGCCGATCGCTCGTGCGATTCCGCAACCGCCGACCCCGGAAGGGTAAGCACTATGGCCACCAGGCCGGCGGAGATCGTCGTGAATCCAGACCAGCTGGGTTTAGTCGTATTCATCCCTGCTCCTTCTGAATAGAAACGCGCCGAAGGCGTGGACTTGTTCAAGCCTTCAGGTCGGGACGGCGGTCGGCGCGGGGTACCTCCGTCACGGCTTAGGACTGCGGCGACCGAACGACACAACAAGCCGCTGTTGAGCCCCCAAGCATGATGCCCCGAATTCGCTTCAAGATAAACAGACAGACGATGACGGTCCAGCTGTGCTGCTAGCGGTAGCCTGTGGCTGCCCCGTTGGGTTGGCTCCTCAAAACCGGTCGCTGGTCAAGGTCTCCTTGTGGCCTATTCAGTTGAAAAACTCTGTTTTGAGGGAGCGGCTAACGCTAGCGGCCCGCTAGAGCGATCGCAGTCTTGCGCACACGGCGGGGTACCAGCCACTCCCCATCTTTCGCCTACGAGTCGCTGCGGGGCTCGCAGAGTGACGCGGGACCAGACCTTGTCGACGGCTCAGCAATTGAGACGAATTCGTCGCCCGATCGAAATCGAGTTTTTCAACAGAATAGGCCGGAAGTAGCCGCTCGCAAGCGACCAGACACGGACTGATTGCTGGCTTCCCGACGCAACCCGCGCTGCAACGGCGCCCGCGATGAAATTCAGTTGGAATTCATCGCCAAAAGTGCGGCCGACATCTGCCAATATCGTGGGTTGCCTGGAGCGGGTGAAGCGAATCGAGAGTTCATCGCACAGCGAGCAACCGAGCGGTCCCGGCATCGCTCCGAGGTGGCACTTACCCCCGAGTTACTCCCTCCCTTTCACGTCTTCCAACCTAACCGCAAGGACAGTTGACTGTGGTCGACCCAAAGGAGAGATCGAAAGCGCAAAACTCGATACCCAAAGCAGACTTGGCGGCCCAGCGAACTCATCGCCAAGCGCCGCGTCCTCAAAGTCGTTGCGATCAAGCTACCCCGCCGAGGCAGGTCAGAGGCAGCTATTGCAGACCCGTCTGCGCAAGGCTATTCGCGGGGCGCCGGCCCGGTGGATTCCCGAACCATGAGTTCGACCTCGACCTCGGTGGCCGGTCTCAGCGGCAGTTGTGCGAGTGCCTCGATCAGCCGATCCGCGGCGGCGTACCACATCTTCTCCGTCGGCACATGCAGGGT
>JAAPAA010000045.1 GCA_012274165.1 Thiobacillaceae bacterium | reverse complement strand
GTCATGCAACGCCAGCCAGCCGGACCAGGCCAGCGCGCCGGCCAATGCGATGAAGAGCAAGGTGCGGCGACGTGCAGCGTTCATGGCGCGGTCCCCACAAACAGGCTGAAGCGCAATTCGGTTTGCAACGCCTCGTCTTCGATACGTTCGCGTTTGAGCTTGACCTCTTCCAGCACCAGATTCGGCAAGCGCTCCAGCGCGGCAGCGACAAATGCGTGCAGGGCGGGGTAGTCCGACTTGACCTGAAATACCATCTGCCAGCGTGCAAGGCGAGTTTCATTTGCAGCAGCCCCGTTGACGGAGGCAACACTGTACTGGCCACGCGTGAGTTCGAAACCATGCGCGTGCGCGAGCTGCTCCAGTTCACCCAGCGCAGCCGCAGCCGAACTGCCGGGTGGCAGCGTCGCGATTGGATCGGGCGTAGCCAGAATGGGCTTGTCTGTGGCCGTTTGTGCAGCGGCGCGCAGCTGTTCGAGCTGCTGCTCATGCTGTTTGGATTGGTGCTGGAGCGGCTTCACCAGGCTGAAAAACAATCCCAACGCCAGTACTACAAGCGCCGATCCAAGCAGCCCCGCCCCGCCTAATCGACGGCTCCATTGCCGCATCTGCCAGAGCAGGCTGTTCATGCGCGCCACTCCACGGTGGCCTGAAAGCGTACCGGTTTCTCGTCGGTATCCGTTTCGATTTCGTGCTGCGTCAAGGCGGCGCGCAAGATGCCGGGTTGCTGCTGCAACGCCTCGATGAAGGCGACGGCGTCGGCCAGGTGGCGGGCTTCGGCAACCAGCTTGATTTGCCGTTTGTCGTGAATCGCGTCGAGTTGAAGCAGAGCGATTTTGCTGCTGCGGGTGGCAGCGAGTGCGTCGAATGCCGGCTGCCAGCCCGCTTTCAATTGTGTCGCGATGTTCGCTCGCGCAGCCTGGGCGGCGCTGTCGGCATGCGAGGCAGCCTGCTTGGATGCGGGGCGCTGCTCCAGCTTGAGTATGGCGCTCGCCAGTGCGGCTTCACTGCCGCGTGCGGCGACCCATTGCCCGGCTACCCAGGCGAGTGCCAGCGCGCCAATCAGCAGCAGCCCGACTCCGAGTGCGTCGAAGCGATAGCGACCAACCGTGTGAAAATTCAGGTCGAGGCGCGCCATTTTAAATTTTTACCATGGCTAGATTTCCACCAGCGCAGTCGCGCCGTGTGTCTGTGCATCGTGCGGCTGGGTGTGCCAGTGCCAGCCGTCCGCCATGGCAGGATCGGTTGCAATGCGGCCCACTGCACCCAGCCCGAACGGCTGTAGCCAAACCTGCCGGGTAATCGGAGCAGCCGTGCATTCGGATTCACGTGCCAGCCATTCGGGCAGCGCAGTGCGCCATTCCGCATCCAGCGGCTGGGCGGCCACGTGTTGCCAGACGCCGCCGATGGCGCCCATGAGCGTTGCCCAGCCTGGTTCGACAGCGATCCACCAGCCGTCGAAACGGGCAGGCAAGCGTTGCACGGCGCGGCTGGCCAGGGGCGTGATGGCGATAGTGCGGCAGCCGTGGCGCATCAGCAGGGCTTCGAGTTGCTGCAGGAAATCGGCATCAATCGCCGCGCCGACCAGCCCCGCGTGTGGCGGCTGGCTATGCACCGCCACGCGCCAGCCAGCCGCTTCAGTGCCGTAAATCTCACGCAGGCTCGCGGCGACCAGCGCGGCTTCTTCGGCACGTGTGAGCGCCTTGCCGGGGGGCGGCGTCAGTACCTGGCGCACGAACTGCTGCGACAGCACCACTTCCACCCGGCGGCGCGGCCACACCGCATCGGCCAGCGCCTCGTCGAGCAGCGGCAGCAGGCTGGCGGCATTGCGTGCTTCAGTCGCCAGCAGGCGACTTTCGCGTCCACCCAGCAAGGCGACCTCGCCGGGGGCGAGCGCAATATGTAAAGGCTCAACCGACCAGCGTGACACGGTTGATTTCCTCCAGCGTGGTGTTGCCGGTTTTCACCAGCGCCAGCGCGGCCTCGCGCAAACTGTGGGTGCCGCCGCGAACGGCCGCTTCCTTGATCTGGCCGATGGGCGCGCGGGCGACTATGAGTTCGCGCAGCTCGTCGGTGAGCAGCAGGATTTCGGCCACTGCGCGGCGGCCTTTGTAGCCGCTGCCCCGGCAATGGCCGCACCCGCTGCCCTGGCGGAATTCATAATCGTGGGTCTTGTCAGCCGTCAGGCCGGACAACTCCAGCAACTCGGCCGATGGCGCGTGCGGTGCGGCGCACTGCGGGCAATTCACCCGCAGCAGGCGCTGCGCGACGATGCCGTTCAACGCCGACACAAAACTGTAAGGGTCAACCCCCATATGGATGAAGCGGCCGATGACATCGAATACGTTGTTGGCGTGCACGGTGGTGAACACCAGGTGGCCGGTGAGCGCAGATTGCACCGCGATCTGCGCGGTGTCGGAATCACGGATTTCGCCGACCATGATCTTGTCTGGATCGTGGCGCAGGATCGAGCGCAGGCCGCGCGCGAAAGTGAGGCCTTTTTTCTCGTTGACCGGGATCTGCAACACGCCGGGCAACTGATATTCGACCGGGTCTTCGATGGTGATGATCTTGTCGCGGCCGTGGTTGATTTCGGAAATCGCCGCGTACAAGGTGGTGGTCTTGCCGGAGCCGGTCGGCCCGGTCACCAGCAGCATGCCGTAGGGTTCGGCCGCCAGCTTGCGGATGCGCGCCAGCGGGATGCCGGCGTAGCCCAGGCCTTCCAGCGTCAGCCCGCGCAACTCCTCGGACAGCGCTTGCCGATCGAGTATCCGCAGCACCGCGTCCTCGCCGAACACGCTCGGCATGATCGACACTCGCACATCCACCTCGCGCCCCTGCATCGACACCTTGAAGCGTCCGTCCTGCGGCACGCGGCGCTCGGCGATGTCGAGCTCGGCCATCACCTTGATGCGCGACACCGCCTGCTCGGCAACTTCCAGCCCCGGCGCGTGAGCGATGTGCGAGAGCACACCGTCAATGCGGTATTTCACCGTCAGCCCGCGCGGATCGGTTTCCAGGTGAATGTCGGATGCGCCGGCTTTCAGCGCGTCGTACAGGGTTGAGCGCACCAGCCGCACCACCGGGCTGGCGTCCTCGGCAATGCTGGCGAATGACAAGGCTTCGGCGCCGGAGTCCTGTGCCACCTGCATGCCGCCGCCGACGCCTTCCATGGCGTGCAGGCCTTCTTCGTGGCGCGCCATCAGGGCAGCCAGGTCGGCAGGGTGCGTTAGTGCAGTCTTGAACGGCACACCCAGCACATGGGCGGCGTAGGCCCGGCTGGCGCTGTCCCATGGGTCGACCAGCAGCAGCCACAGCCGGGCCTCTGCATCGCGCGCCACCAGACAGTGCCGCCGCGCGGCTTCGTTGAAATTGAGCTGGCTGAAATCGACCGTCAGCGCATTCAGCGCGGCCATCTCAAAGGCCGGCTGATGGCTGTGCGCGGCCAGCAGATGCAGGGTGGCATCGGCATCCAGGCCGAACTGCTCCTGAACCCGCTGCATCACCGTCTGATTGGCGGCGCGCGCCTGCTGGCGCAGGCTGGCAAGCGTGTCGGCGCTCAGCACGGGGAGCGGCGCGTTCATTGGATCGTATCCGCCAGATCAAAAATCGGCATGTAAAGCAGGACCACGATCAAGCCTATCGT
>JAAPAA010000044.1 GCA_012274165.1 Thiobacillaceae bacterium | reverse complement strand
ATGTGGCTCGCGGTCGAACCCATCGACATGCGAGCCGGGCCGGACCGACTGCTGATGAGCGTCGTACAAGTCTTCGGCGCCGCGAAGGCTCACCATGGCTACGTGTTCGCCAACGCACGCGCCACGCGCATCAAACTGCTCGTGCACGATGGCTTCGGCATCTGGTGTGCAGCGCGGCGGTTGAACCAGGGCCGCTTCACCTGGCCGGCCTCAGGCTCGACGGGCGCGCTACCAGCTCTGTCGCAAGCCCAGTTCGATGCGCTTGTTCTGGGCCTGCCGTGGCAACGTCTGGAGCAGATGCAACTCATCACGCGCGTGTAGTTGTCCCTTGGGCCGACGGCTCTCGCGAGATCAATTCGCACATGCCCCGATGACGATCGGTTGGTGGCCTCGCACAATAGGCTACATGCTCGATGTCCATGCTCTGCAGCCCGGCGATTTGAATCGCCTCGCACCGAGTGAGAAGGACGCGCTTCTGCTGCAGATGTTCAATCACATCGGCGAGCAGTCCAGGACGCTGCAGGCCCATCAGGAGCAGATCGAGCAGCGGGACAAGGCGCTGAAGTTCAAGGACGCGAAGATCGAGAAGATCACGTTCGAGCTGCAACGTCTGAAGCGCTGGCAGTTCAGCGCGCACAGCGAACGCATGACGGCCGATCAGCGCCAGCTCTTCGAAGACACGCTCGTTGAAGACCGGGAGAGCCTGCAGGCCGAGCTCGACGCCTTGCTCGGCGACAAGCCGGACACGAACCGCCCGGCGCGTGATCGCCGTACGCCGCGCCGCGAGGCGCTGCCGGCGCACCTGCGCCGGGTCGAGCACCACCACGAGCCCGAGGACACGACCTGCGGATGCGGCAGGCCGATGGTGCGCATCGGCGAGGACGTGAGCGAGCGGCTGGACATCGTTCCCGCCGAGTTCTTCGCGCATCGCCATATCCGTGGCAAGTGGGCGTGCAAGTGCTGCGAGAAACTGGTGCAGGAGCCGGTGGATCCGCAGATCATCGACAACGGCATCCCCACGGCATCGCTGCTGGCCTACCTGCTGGCGAGCCGGTTCGTCGATCACCTGCCGTACTACCGGATCGAAAAGATCAACGCACGCTCCGGCGTGCACACCCCGCGCTCGACCTTGGCCGCCTGGTCGGGTCGCGCCGGCGCGGCACTGACACCACTGTACGAAGCGCTGCGCAAGTTCGCGCTGTCGTGCCCTGTGCTGCACATCGACGAGACGCCGGTGCGCATGCTGGACCCCGGCGCGGGCAAGACCAAGAAGGCCTATGTCTGGGGCTACGCGCGCAGCGCATTCGATTCCCAGCCCTGCGTCGTCTACGAGTTCTGTGTCGGTCGCGGTGCGAAGTACCCGGTGGAGTTCCTCAAGGGCTGGGACGGCACGTTCGTGTGCGACGACTACAAGGTCTACGAGACGGTGGCCAAGATCGGCATGCGCAAGGAAGCCGGCTGTGGAGCGCACGCGCGCAGGAAGTTCGACGAACTGAACAGTCCTGTCGGGACCGAGGCGATCAGGCGCTTGGAGAGGATCTATCGGATCGAGCGAGCGATTGCGAGCCTGAGCAGTGAGCGGCGGCTCGAAGTGAGGAAGTTGCTCACGCAAAAGCGATGGGATGCGCTGCACGAATGGCTGGAGCTCGAGCGAAGACGGGTGGCCGACGGCAGTGCGACGGCCCGAGCCTTGGACTACAGCCTCAAGCGTTGGAAAGCGTTGAGTGAATTCCTCGAAGACGGCGATGTCGCCTTCGACAACAATCATCTGGAAAACCAAATACGTCCGTGGGCGGTCGGAAGAAAAGGCTGGCTCTTCGCGGGCAGCGAGATAGCCGGTCAACGAGCCGCGATGGTGATGAGCCTGGTCCAGTCCGCCAAGCTCAACGGGCATGACCCCTGGGCCTATCTGCGCGACGTCCTCGAGCGGCTTCCGACACACCTCAACAGCTGCATCGACGAGCTACTGCCGCATCGCTGGCAACCAGCGAAATAGCGCCGCCTACCCCGCGGCACAACTCCACGCAAGGTGGAGCGCCTAGCCGCTTACCGTGGACATGCGGGCCGGCGTCGATCAGCTCATCGCCCGCGTGGTCGAGGTGTTCGGCTCTGCCCAGACACACCATGGCTATCTGTTCGCCAACGCCCGCGGCACGCGCGTGAAGCTGGTCTTGCACGACGGCTTCGGTGTGTGGTGCGCCACGCGGCGCTTCAACCAGGGTCGCTTCGTGTGGCCCAACACGACCAGTTGTGGCGTTCCGGCACCTGTACCACGCCAACCTCAAGACCAGCCGCGCCTGGGCGCTCAAGGAGAGCTTTGCGGCGTTCTGGGACTACCGCTATCCGAAGGCCGCGCAACGCTTCCTTGATTCCTGGAGCTCACGAGCCATGCGCAGCCGCATCGAGCCGATCAAGACCGTCACCAAGATGCTGCGCAGGCACAACGACGGACTGGTCAACTACTCCAAGCACCGAATCACGAATGCGGCGGCTGAGGGATTCAATTCGATCGTCCAGAGCCTCAAGGCAACAGCCCGCGGATTCAGGTCATTTGCCAATTATCGAGTCCGCATCCTGTTCTTCTGCGGCAAGCTCGACCTCCGTCCGGCCAGTGCTGGAACCCACTGAAATACGCGAAGAGACATAAACCTCACCTGGAGCCGGGCCTGGCGGCTTGCCGTTGGGCCTCGCCTCGAACGAGGGGTTAGGGCGCATTCTTCCGAAGCTTGATGACCGGCATGTCTTCAGGGCCCATGACTCCGTGGCGGTACTCGATGAAACCCATGGACCTGTAGAAGCTCATTGCTGCCGTGTTCATCTTGGCAACCGTAACCGAAAAGGGGTGGCCTGCACCCGCCTCGACTACGTAGCTGATAAGACTTGTAGCTACGCCCCTGCGCTGGTGCTTTGTGCTGACGAACAATAGAGTGATTGCCAGTTGCTCATCTTCGACGTCCGGTCCCACTGCGACGAGTCCGAGTAGTTCGGTCCCTTCATACGCGCCGAAGTGAAGCTCTTGGCTCGTACGTATGTCTTCAACGGTGCGTTCGTGAGTTTGCCCACTGCCGATCGCAACTGACTCTTGCGCGTGTGCGAGTTCAAGGGCCTGAAGGATCCGCGCAGCCACGGACGGCTCTTGGTGTTCAAGGCGCTGAATGGTGAGCATGAGTGGTTTGATGCGCCCTAACGTTCGAGTTGAGGCGGGACTTACGGTAAGCCGCCAGACCCTGCGCAAGGATGATAGGCCACTCCCGGAGCCGGGCCTGGTGGCTTGCCGTTGTGCCTCGCCTCGAACGAGGGGTTAGGCCGCTCTGCAGTGTTGTACCGTGTGTTCATGTCCTTGAGGCTTGAGCTACGGCCATGACAACAGGTAGCACCAACTCTGGTGTGAGGTAGCCGAGCCACACTGCTCTCGGCTCAGGATGGCCGACCTTGCTCATTGACAGAAGTCTGCCGCAGCCTGCGATGAACACGCCGAGCGCAATGAGATAGACCAAAGTGCCTTGTTCTCGGACTGTGAACCCTGCCCAGCCGCAGATAAAACTCATCCCGAGATATACGCCTGCCATGAACCGATGGACGTTGTCTAGGCGCGGCGCCGTCTCTGGTTGGTCAAGATACATCTGGAGGGACCCACCGAAGATGCCTATTGCCGAGAAGGCGAATAGGCAGACGCGCACGATGAGCTGACTTGCGAGAAGTGGTTCGTTCATGCGGCTAGCGTGGCAGGACGTAGCTGACGAGCGCCCTAACGAATGGAAGGGACTTCCCCGTCCCGAGCCAACCGCGGTGAGTTGCGGTTGACGGCAAAGAAGTGCCACGATGGGGTTGCGAATCTCATCAACTCACTCGGAAGGGGAAGTCATGACCATTGTCTGCGTCGGGATCGATACTGCCAAGAGCGTGCTCGCGGTTCACGGGGTGGACGAAGCGGGTAAGGTGCAACTGCGCCAGCCGAGGTGGCACGAGCCAAGCTGGTGGCGCTTGTCGCGGAGTTGCCGCCGTGCACGATCGGCATCGAGGCGTGCACGGGTGCGCACTACTGGGCGCGGCAGTTCCAGGCCTTCGGCCACAGCGTCAAGCTGATGGCGCCAAAGCTGGTGGCGCCGTACCGCATCAGCGGCAAGCGGGGCAAGAACGACGCGGCCGACGCGGCGGCGATCTGCGAGGCGGTGGGTCGCTCGAACATGCGCTTCGTGCCGGTCAAGACTGAGGAGCAGCAGGCCCGGCTGATGGTGCACCGGGCGCGCCAAAGGTATGTAACGGCGCGCACGGCGTGTATCAACCGCATCCGCGGGCTGCTGGCCGAGTACGGCGTCGTGCTGCCGCTGAAGGCCGAGGTCGTGCGACGGGAGGCTGCCGGCAAGCTCGAAGAGTTGCCGGGCTACGCCATGTCAACACCGGACTACTTTTCCCCAATTCCGCCGGAGTAAATTTCCCCACCCTGTAGCGGTTCCGGTGCTCAGCCGGTGAGTGTTGCGGCGGGCTCCTTTCGAGGGCGGCCTGGGCCGCGTTTGATCTCCGGTGGCGTCGCGCCTTGCAGTGCGGCGCGGTTGCGCAAGTGCTCCGGCAGCAGGTTTGCGAGCTCGCGCAGCCGGTACGAGTTGCCCTCGATCGGGATCACCACCGCGTGGTGCAGCAGCCGGTCCAGCAAGGCGGTGGCGACCACCGAGTCGCCGAAGATCTCGGCCCATTCGCCGAAGCCGCGGTTGCTTGTCATGATCATCGCGCAGCGCTCGTAGCAGGCATTGACGAGCTGGAAGAACAGGTTGCCCCCGCCCGAGCCCACCGGCAGGTAGCCGATCTCGTCGACGATCAGCACGCTGTGGCGCGCCAGGTAACGCACCCGCTCCGTCAGGCGCCCCTCGCGCTCGGCGCGCCGCATCGAATCCACCATATCGGCCAACGTGGCCATGTAGACGCTCTTGCCCGCGCGCACCGCCTCCACGCCCAGCGCGATCGCCAGATGGCTCTTGCCCGTGCCCGGTGGCCCCAGCAGGTGCACGCACTGGTGACGCGCCACGAACTCGAGCTCGGCCAGCGCCAACACCCGGTTGCGGTCCAGGCTCGGCTGGAAGCTGAAGTCGTAGCCTGACAGCGT
>JAAPAA010000043.1 GCA_012274165.1 Thiobacillaceae bacterium | reverse complement strand
GTCGCCATCGTCGGCGGCTCCAAGGTCTCCACCAAACTGACCGTGCTCGAAGCCCTGTCCGAAAAATGCGAACAACTGGTGGTCGGCGGCGGCATCGCCAACACCTTCCTCGCCGCGATGGGCAAGAACGTCGGCAAGTCGCTGTGCGAACATGACCTGATCCCGACCGCGCAGGCGCTGATCGAGAAAATGACCGCGCGCGGCGCAACCATTCCGATTGCCGTCGACGTGGTGTGCGGCAAGCAGTTCGACGCCAACGAACCCGCCGTGCTGAAAGACGCGGGCGACGTCGCCGACGACGACATGATTTTCGACATCGGCCCGAAGAGCGCCCAGGAACTCGCCGACATCATCATGAAGGCCGGCACCGTGGTGTGGAACGGCCCGGTTGGCGTGTTCGAATTCGACCAGTTCGGCGAAGGCACCAAGACCATCGCCATGGCGATCGCCAACACCAACGCCTTCACCCTGGCGGGCGGCGGCGACACCATCGCCGCGATCCAGAAATACGACATCTACGACAAGGTGAGCTACATCTCCACCGCCGGTGGCGCCTTCCTCGAATACCTGGAAGGCAAGACCCTGCCCGCCGTGGCGATTCTGGAGGAACGTGCCAAAGGGTAAGCTGTGATCGGTAAACGGTGAGCGGTTTTCGCTCACCGTTTTTGTTTGAACCCGCTTACTCCTCACCACTCACAGCTCACTCAATATGATCCGCAGAACCAAAATCGTCGCCACCCTCGGCCCTTCCTGCTCCGATGCCAAAACCCTGGACCGGATGATGGAAGCCGGCCTGGATGTGGTGCGTCTTAATTTTTCGCACGGCGTCGCACAGGATCATATCGATCGTGCTGAAATGGTGCGCTCGCTGGCCCGCACGCGCGGCCGTGCGGTCGGTGTGCTGGTTGACCTGCAGGGCCCGAAGATCCGTATCGGCAAATTCAAGGACAACAAAATCACGCTGGCCAAGGGCGATGTGTTCATACTCGACGCGGCGTGCACGCTGGGCGATCAGGCCCGTGTCGGTCTCGATTACAAAGAGCTGCCGAATGACGTCAAGCGCGGCGTTACCCTGTTGCTGGACGACGGCCGCATCGAATTCTGGGTCGAATCCGTCAATGGCACGGAAATCGTCTGCAAAGTGGTGCAAGGCGGCGTGCTGTCCAACAACAAGGGCATCAACCGCAAGGGCGGCGGCCTGTCCGCCGCTGCGCTCACCTCCAAGGACATCGAAGACATCAAGACGGCTGCCGCACTGAAGGCTGATTACCTCGCCGTGTCGTTTCCGCGTTGCGGCGCCGACATGCGCCAGGCGCGTGAACTCTTGCGCGCAGCCGGCGGCAAGAGCCTGCTGGTGGCCAAGATCGAGCGCACCGAAGCAATCGAAAATCTCGAAGAAATCCTCGACGCGTCGGACGCCATCATGGTGGCGCGCGGCGACCTCGGCGTCGAAGTCGGCGATGCAGCGGTTCCTGCGCTGCAAAAACGCATGATCCGCATGGCGATCGAGCGCAACAAGGTGGTGATCACCGCCACGCAGATGATGGAATCGATGATTTCCAGCCCGATCCCCACCCGCGCCGAAGTGTCGGACGTGGCCAACGCCGTACTCGACGGCACCGATGCGGTGATGCTGTCGGCCGAAACGGCGGCGGGCCAGTACCCGATCGAGGCCATCCAGGCGATGGACCGCGTCTGCCTCGAAGCCGAGAAGGAAACCGAGCTGAAATTCTCGGGTGAACTCCTGATGAAGAGCTTCCTGCGCGCCGATGAAGCCATTGCGATGTCGGCCGTATTCACCTCGGTGCACCTCAACATCAAGGCCATCGCCGCACTCACCGAAACCGGCAATACCTGTTTGTGGATGAGCCGCCTGTCGACCCGGGTGCCGATCTACGCCTTGACACCCCAGGTTGAAACCCGTAGAAAAGTCACTCTTTTTCGCGGCGTCTACCCGATCAACCTGGTTACCGCCAGCAAGGAACGCGACGTGCTGCTGGCCGAGGCCGAAGAAGAACTGCGGCAGCGCGGTGCGGTGCGGGATGGCGACCTGATTCTGCTCACCATCGGCGAGCCCATCGGCCAGTCTGGCGGCACCAACACCATGAAAATCGTCCGTGTGGGCGACTCGAAGAAGTCCTGATTCCGCTGAATTTTAAATAGCTCGCTGTAACTTTTTTAAACTAGGAGACTGAAAATGGCCCTGATTTCCCTTCGTCAATTGCTCGACCATGCTGCTGAAAACAGCTATGGCCTGCCCGCGTTCAACGTCAACAACATGGAGCAGGTCAAGGCCATCATGGAAGCCGCGGCTGCCGTGAATTCGCCGGTGATTCTGCAAGGTTCCGCCGGCGCCCGTTCCTACGCTGGCGAGCCCTTCCTGCGCCACCTGATCCTGGCCGCGATCGAAATGTATCCGCAGATTCCGATCTGTATGCACCAGGACCACGGTGCGTCCCCCAGCATCTGCTTCCGCTCGATCCAGTCCGGCTTCAGCTCGGTGATGATGGACGGCTCGCTGCAAGAAGACGGCAAGACCCCCGCCACCTACGAATACAACGTCGCCACCACCGCCAAAGTGTCGGAAATGGCGCACGCTGTCGGCGTCTCGGTCGAAGGCGAACTGGGCTGCCTGGGCTCGCTTGAAACCGGCATGGCCGGTGAAGAAGACGGCCACGGTGCCGAAGGCGCGCTGGATCACAGCCAGTTGCTGACCGATCCCGATGAAGCCGCTGACTTCGTCAAGAAAACCCGCGTGGATGCGCTGGCTATCGCCATCGGCACCTCGCACGGCGCCTACAAGTTCACCCGCCCGCCCACCGGCGACATTCTGGCGATCGACCGCGTCAAAGCAATTCACGCCCGTATCCCCAACACCCACCTGGTGATGCACGGTTCGTCTTCGGTGCCGCAGGAATGGTTGGCCATCATCAACAGCTTCGGCGGCGACATGGGCGAAACCTACGGCGTGCCGGTCTCCGAAATCGTCGAAGGCATCAGGCACGGCGTGCGCAAGGTCAACATCGACACCGACCTGCGCATGGCATCGACCGGCGCGATCCGCAAGCACCTGGCCGAAAACAAGTCCAACTTCGACCCGCGCAAATTCCTCAAGGAAGCCACCAAGGGCATGAGCGACATCTGCCGCAACCGTTTTGAAGCCTTCGGCGCAGCCGGCATGGCCAGCAAAATCTCCAAGATTTACAACCTGGAAGAAATGCAGAAGCGCTACGACAAGGGCGAACTCGATCCCAAGGTCAACTGATCGCTGGTTGATTGATTGAAATGAAAAGGGACGCTGCAGCGTCCCTTTTTTATGGCCAAAAAGATCTGGCGCACGCCCGCTGCCAGCGCAGCCGCAGCACGCATGCTGGCCGCCTGGCAGCGGCCATGGCATGATGAAACGCATGCCCCCGGAACCTTCAAGCCCCGCTGTTTTTGTCGCCCGCGGCCTCACCAAGATCTACCGCATGGGTGAGGTCGAGGTGCGTGCGCTGCGCGGCATCGACCTCACGCTCTATCGCGGCGAACTGGTGGTGCTGCTCGGTCCCTCGGGCAGCGGCAAGTCCACCCTGCTCAACATCCTCGGCGGGCTCGACGCGCCGAGCGGCGGCGAAGTCCACTACCTCGACCACAAACTCACCGGCGCGTCCGAAACCGAACTCACCCGCTTTCGCCGCGAGCATGTCGGCTTCGTGTTCCAGTTCTACAACCTGATTCCCAGCCTCACCGCGCGCGAGAACGTCGCCGCGGTCACCGAGATTTCGGCTGCGCCGATGCGCCCCGAAGACGCGCTGGCATTGGTTGGGCTGGGCAACCGCCTCGACCATTTTCCCGCGCAGCTGTCCGGCGGCGAGCAGCAGCGGGTGGCGATCGCCCGCGCGGTCGCCAAGAATCCGGCGGTGCTGCTGTGCGACGAGCCCACCGGCGCGCTCGATTCCGCCACCGGCGTGGTGGTGCTCGAAGTGCTGGAAAAGGTGAATCGCGAACTCGGCACGCTAACCGTGCTGATCACCCACAACGCGGGCATTGCCGACATGGCCGACCGCGTGATCCGCCTGTCCGACGGCCAGATTGCCGAGATACACAGCAACCCCACGAAGAAGGCAGCGCGCGAGCTGTCCTGGTAAACCCTTCCAGCCAAACCATGCGCGCCCTCGACCGCAAACTGTTCCGGGATCTGTGGCATCTGCGCGGCCAGGTGCTGGCGATCGCGGCGGTGATCATGGGCGGCGTCGCCACCATGGTGATGTCGCTTTCCACCTACGATTCGCTGGTCACCACGCGCGATCGTTTCTACAGCGAATACCGCTTCGCGGAGGTTTTCGCCAGCCTGAAGCGCGCGCCCGATCCCGTGGCCGAACGGCTGGCCGCGCTGCCCGGGGTGGAACGCCTGGAAACGCGGGTGCGAGCCGGGGTGAAGCTCGAAGTGGCCGGGTTCAGCGATCCCATCACCGGCCTGCTGCTGTCGCTTCCGGATGCCGGCGCGCCGCAGCTCAACGCGCTACACCTCAAGCGCGGGCGCATGGTGCAGCCCTGGAGCACAGACGAGGTGGTGCTGTCCGATACGTTTGCCGATGCCCATCGCTTCCAGCCGGGCGATACGCTTGCCGCCATCATCAACGGCAAGCGCAAAACGCTCACGGTGGTAGGCGTCGCGGTGTCGCCGGAATATGTCTACCAGATCGCGCCCGGCGCCATGTTTCCCGATTTCAAGCGCTACGGGGTGCTGTGGATGGGGCGCAACGCGCTCGCCGCCGCCTACGACATGAAAGGCGGCTTCAACCAGGTCAGCCTGACGCTGGCGCGTGATGCGCACGAACAGGATGTGATCGACCGGGTGGATGCCATCCTCGCGCCCTACGGCGGCACTGGTGCGTATGGGCGCCGCGACCAGTTCTCCAACCGCTTTCTGACCGAGGAACTGAAGCAGTTGCGGACCATGGCGACGGTTTTCCCCGCCATCTTTCTCGGCGTCGCCGCGTTTCTGCTCAACGTGGTGCTGAGCCGGCTGATTGCGCTGCAGCGCGAGCAAATCGCCACCCTCAAGGCCTTCGGCTACAGCTATCTGGCGATCGGCGTGCATTACGTCAAGCTGGTGCTACTGATGGTCCTGCTGGGCGTGGCGGCCGGAATTACGCTCGGCACCTGGTTCGGCCAGGGGCTTTCCCATGTCTACACGGAAACGACGTTCCGTTTTCCCTACCTCGATTTTCACCTCAGTGCCGGCATCATCCTGATTGCGCTGGCGGTCAGCAGCCTGGCGGCGGTCAGCGGCACGCTGCTGTCCGTCACCCGCGCGGTGCGCTTGCCGCCGGCCGAGGGCATGCGCCCGGAGATGCCGGAGACCTACCGCACCACGCTGATCGAGCGCATCGGTCTGCAGCGCTGGTTTTCGGCGCCGACGCGCATGATCCTGCGCCACATCGAACGGCGCCCGCTGAAGTCGCTGCTGACGGTGCTCGGCATCGCCTGCGCCTGCGGGCTGATGATGGTGGGCAACTACCAGAAGGGCGCGATCGACTTCATGGTCGATGTGCAGTTTCGCCAGGCCTCGCGCGAGGACCTCGGGCTCACCTTCATCGAGCCCACCTCCGGCCGCGCGCTGCACGAACTGGCCGCGCTGCCGGGCGTCGATTTCGTGGAAGGCTTCCGCGACGTGCCGGCGATCCTGCGTTTCGGGCACTACCATTACCGGGCAGCACTGTTTGGCATCCAGCCGCAAGGCCAGTTGCACCGCTCGCTCGACGCCCAGCTGAAGCCGGTCGCGCTGAAGCCTGGCGGCGTGGTGCTGACCGATCACCTGGCCAACCGGATCCTGCACGTCAAACCGGGCGACATGCTGACGGTTGAAGTACTGGAAGGCCGCCGCCCGGTGCTGCAGGTGCCGGTGCTGGGCATCACCAAACAGTATCTGGGGGTGTCGGCCTACATGCAGCAGGACTCGCTGAATGCCCTGATGCGTGAGGGCAACACGGTAACCGGCGCCTATCTGGCGGTGAAGCCGGGCACCGAAGCCGCACTCTACGCCAGCCTGCACGAACGCCCGCGCGTGCTCGGCATGGTCGCCAACGCGGCGGCGATCCAGAGCTTTTACGCCACCATCGGCGAGTTCATCCTGTTTTACAACCTGGTCGCCACCGTGCTCGCCGGCGCCATCGGTTTTGGCGTGGTCTACAACAGCGCGCGCATCGCCCTGTCCGAACGGGGGCGCGAGCTCGCCAGCCTGCGGGTGCTGGGCTTCACCCGCGGCGAGATCGCCTATATCCTGCTGGGAGAATTGGCGCTGCTGACGCTGGCGGCGATCCCG
Source organism: Thiobacillaceae bacterium (assembly GCA_012274165.1). GTDB lineage: Bacteria > Pseudomonadota > Gammaproteobacteria > Burkholderiales > Thiobacillaceae > Thiobacillus. The sequence goes on along the minus strand of JAAPAA010000043.1, from coordinate 5,475 downwards.
GTCGGTTTCCTGGTCGGCGTTGGGTTGGTCGGCATCCTGGTGGTAGCGTTCAGGAGCGAGCTTTACCGGCTGCCGCTGATCCTGACCCCGGAAAACTACGCCATGGGCGCGAGCGTCGTCATCGTTTCCGCGCTGCTGTCCGGCCTGCTGCTGTGGCTTCGCCTCGGCCGGCTGGATCTGGTGGCAGTGCTCAAAACACGCGAATAAGGCTAACGACACACCATGCAACTACGCGCAAAAATCGGAATGCTGGCCACTGCGGCGCTGGTCGCGGCCGGACTCGTGCTGGGCTTCATGCCGCGCGCGTTGCCGGTGGACATCGCAACGGTGGCACGCGCGCCGCTCACGGTGACGGTGGAAGAAGAAGGCAAGACCCGGGTCAGGGAGCGTTACCTGGTGTCGGCGCCGGTGGCGGGCTACGTGCGCCGCATCGACCTCAAGGCGGGCGATGCTGTTGCGGCCGGGCAGGTGCTGGCGATCATCGAACCCGCCCGTTCCGTCGCGCTCGACCCGCGCACGCGCGCGCAGGCGCAGGCGCAAGTGAGCGCCGCCGAAGCCGCCCTCGCCGTCGCCCAGGAAAATGCCCGCGCCGCGACAGCCGATGCGCAGCTGGCGCAGCAACAACGCGCCCGCACCGAATCCCTGCGGCAGTCGAATTTTCTATCGGCGCAGGCACTCGACACGGCACGCAGCGCGGAAACCCGTGCCCAGGCCGCGCAGCAGGCCGCGACACACACAGTCAAGGTGGCGCGCTATGAACTGGACATGGCGCGCGCAGCCGTCGTCAACACCACCCATCTGCAGAGCGGCGGGGCGACCGAAGCCCTGCAGGTGCGCGCACCGGTGGCCGCGCGCGTACTCAAGCTGCAGCACGAAAGCGAGGGCGCAGTCAGCGCGGGCCAGCCGCTGCTCGAGATCGGCAACCCCGAAACCCTGGAAGTCGAAGTGGACGTGCTGTCCACCTACGCGGTGAAAATCGCCCCCGGATCGAAAGTGATTCTGGATCGCTGGGGCGGCGACCAGCCGGTGCAGGGCAGCGTGCGCGTGGTGGAACCCAGCGGCTTTACCAAGATTTCCGCGCTAGGCGTCGAAGAGCAGCGCGTGCATGTCATCGTCGACTTCGTTTCACCGCGCGAAGCCTGGCAGCGCCTGGGCGACGGCTTTCGGGTGGAAGCGCGGTTCGTGCTGTGGGAAGGCCAGGACGTATTGCAACTGCCAACCAGCGCACTGTTCCGTCACGGCGAGGGCTGGGCCGTGTTTGCGGTGAAAGGCGGCCGCGCCCGCCTGACCCCGGTCGAGACGGGCCAGCGTGCAGGACTGGCGACACAGGTGGTGTCCGGGCTGGCTGCCGGTGCCAAGGTGGTCAGTCACCCGGACGATAGGCTCAGTGATGGCGCGCGGGTGAAACCGCGCTAGGGTTCGGGGCGCTCCGCGAAGGGCTTCACTGCAATTCCTTTGAACTTATAAATAATGCGGCCTTGGCCCCTTTAACCCTCCGGTCGAGCTCGTGGTCGCAGGTGATTCAGTGCGTGCTTGAAGGTGCTGGGGAGCAGTTGCCTTTGCAGGTAGGTCTACGCCAAGGAAACGCGGGCTGGTGTCGATGTGTTTGTAGCGCGCCATGCGGTCGGTGCCATCATGCATTCAATGACGCGATGTTGATGCAGGCGGGGGGCTGGGGCAAGATGCAGGGATTGATATTTTTGGGGCTTTTTCTACAGCCTCGTTAGGTGGCTGAATGAAGAAGCTCCCCGATCCAGAGCGAGTGGTCAAGCGAACGATCGAGCTACTCGGTGGAGTCGAACGAACCAGACAGATCACCGACCAAGAACTCGGTGAAATGAATCAACGCTGGAACCAGGATGTTGAATCAATCGGTCGAATTCTTCGCGCTCATCTCTACGTGGAGCACTACATGACCGAGTACCTGGAAAAGTCGAACCCTAGACTTGGCTCGGTTGGAAATGCAAAGCTCAGCTTCGCCCAGAAGGTTTCGCTGCTCGATCCAGACGATCCGCGACTTCGGGAAGTAAAGGAAGGCGTCAAGCACCTCAACACAATACGGAACCGTCTTGCGCACAGGCTCAGCGCAACCGTCACACCTGAAGATTCAGCCGTCTTCCTTCGCGCGCCATACTTCGGTGAAATGCGTGTGGAACGGGCTAAACCCGATCACCCCAGTGATGACCCGTTGGATATCCTCGAAGAGTTCGCGCAGCACGCCAGCCACTCCTTTACACAGAAATTCAGCTTAGTGAGCAAAGCTCTTGCTCAAGCCCTAGGAGAGTGCGGTGATGCTCCAGCCACCTAACCCTTCCATCGAGAGGGACGTCCAAGGGCTGTCGCTCTTGTCCGCCCTCATGTCAAACGTTAGAGCTCATCATGCCAAACGAAAAGCTTGCTAGAAGCATTTACTCGCTGCAGAACAAGATCGTTCGCGAGCTCAACAACGCACACATCTTTCTAGAGCAGGCTCAACCACTTCTAATTGAGGCGAAGGCAAAATACGAGAACAGCAAATCCAAAGCAGATCGTCGCTACTACGTACCATCTGTTGAACGCAGAAAATTTGCAAAGCGAACTGATGCAGAACTTAAAGATATTTATGCGCACTTCACTTCGAATGGCTTATTCGAAGCATTCCTAGTCAACAGCGTTTCACAGTTCGAGTCATTTCTTGCGGATGTCATCATCAAGTTCTTGACGCACTATCCTTTGCGTATCACCGAGACAGTCCAAGGTATGCCTGCCTGTCCCAACATCTCCCCACGAGACCTTGTGGCGGCTGCCAATAAGGACGAGCTACTCCAACGCGTCTTTTCTGACCATGTGGATAACGTCTTTCGTCAACGCCCAAGTCTCTACATGGCATATCTTGCAAAGCTACTTAGCGTCAAAACTGATCCGAGCTTTGCTGATTACTACGAAGTCTGTGCAACACGTGACCTTGTCGTTCACAACAACGGCATCGCCAATGCCCTTTACATTGAGAAGGCAGGTGCTAAAGCACGGGGCGCTCTCGGGCAAAAAATCGCGGTCGACAAGGACTATTACTATGATGCCCTAGCGAAACTGAAGAAGGTTTCCGGAGCTATCAAGCGTGATATTGAGAAAAAATATGGCAAAGGCGAAGAAGAGATTTAACCCTTCGTTGTGTGGCTAAAGTGTGTGGTTAAAGGGGCCAGGGTCGGATTTCCTCAACGGCTGCTCAGGCCGATAACCTGACTGTCGATCCCCGCCGTTTATGGGACTCCGGGTTTAGCCCAGCATCGCCTTCAACGCCGCCAGCCGATCGCTGCCGCTGGCTTTGGCATCGGCGGTGGTCGGTTTCTCCGGCTGGCGCACGTCATCACCCAACTCGTCGATGAAGCGTGACGGATCACAGGCGACCGATTCGCGCGCGCGCTTGCGGCGCGCGCAGTAAGACAGCGTGAGCGACCTTTTTGCGCGGGTGACGCCGACATACATCAGGCGGCGTTCTTCTTCCAGGCGGCCTTCATCGACCGCATCGCGGTGCGGCAGGATGTTTTCTTCGATCCCGACCAGAAAGACGTGGCCGAACTCCAGGCCTTTGGCGGCGTGCAGGGTGGACAGGCGCACGGCGTCGGGGGCTTCTTCTTCGCGGCCTTCGAGCAGGGTGATGAGCGCGATGGTTTGTGTCAGCTGCAGCAGGTTCTTGTCGTCTTCCTCGCCCTTTTTGGCGATCCAGGCGGCGAACTCCAGCACGTTGTTCCACTTTCCTTGCGCGACGCGGGTATCGTCCTGGTCGAAAATATAGACTTCATAGTCGATCGATTTCAGCAGGTCGTTCAGCACCTCGCCGGCCGGTTCGCGCACCACGCGTTCTTCGGTGCGGTTGATGAAGTGGCAGAACTCAAGCAGCGGCGCCAGATGGCGTTCACCGATCTGCGATGCGGCAGCGGCCGAGAACACCGCCTCGAACAGGCTGACGTGCAAGGTGGCGGCGACCTGGCCGAGCTTTTCCAGCGTCGCCGTGCCGATGCCGCGCTTGGGCGTGGTGACGGCGCGGATGAAGGCCGGATCGTCGTCGCTGTTGGCGATCAGGCGCAGGTAGGCGATCACGTCCTTGATCTCGGTGCGGTCGAAAAACGACTGCCCGCCGGACAGCTGGTACGGCACTTTTTCGTTGCGCAGCGCCTGCTCGAACACGCGCGCCTGATAGTTGCCGCGATACAAAATCGCGTAGTCGCGCCACTCGGTGCGGTGCTGGAATTTATGCGACAGCAGCCGCATCACCACCGATTCGGCCTCGTGCTCGTCGTCCTTGGTCGGCATGATCTGGATCGCGTCGCCGTGGCCGAGGTCGCTCCACAAGCGCTTTTCGAACAGTTTGGGATTGTTGGAGATCAGGCTGTTGGCGGCTTTCAGGATGCGCACCGTCGAGCGGTAGTTCTGTTCCAGCTTGACCAGATGCAGGTGCGGGTAATCCTCGCGCAATTGCTTCAGGTTGTCGGCCGACGCCCCGCGCCAGCCGTAAATCGCCTGGTCATCGTCGCCCACTGCGGTGAACGCTGCGCGCACCCCGGTGAGCTTTTGCAGCAGCCGGTATTGCGCAATGTTGGTGTCCTGATATTCGTCGACCAGGATGTGGCGCAGCCGGTTCTGCCACTTTTCGCGCAGCTCGAAGTGCGTATCCAGCAACTCGGCGGGCAGGCGGATCAGGTCGTCGAAATCGACCGCCTGATAGGCGCGCAGGGTGGCATCGTAGCGGTCGTAGATTTTGGCGTAGACGCGCGCGTTGTCGTCTTCGGCGGTGGCGAGCGCGATGGCGGGCGACTTCAGTTCGTTCTTCCACAGCGAGATGCGGCTCACCGCGCGGCGGATTTCCTGCTTGTCGGTGGTCTTGATGATTTCCGACACGATGCCCGCCGCGTCGGCTGAATCGAGAATGGAAAACGCCGGCTTCAGCTCGGCGAATTTCGCGTCCTCGCGCAGCATGCGCAGGCCCATCGAGTGAAACGTGGTGACGATCAGCCCCTTGGTGTTCACATTCTGGGTCAGCTTGGCCGCGCGATCCGCCATCTCGCGCGCGGCCTTGTTGGTAAAGGTGATCGCGGCGATCGAGCTCGGCTTGTAGCCGCACTCGCCGATCAGGTAGGCGATTTTGTGGGTGATGACGCGGGTTTTGCCCGAGCCGGCGCCCGCCAGCACCAGCAAGGGGCCGTCGAGATATCTCGCCGCTTCGCGCTGCGGCGGGTTGAGTGCGGCAAGCAGGCTCATGCGCCGCCGAATTCGCGGGCGAGGTACGCGTTGATATCGCTCGATTCATACAGCCAGGTTTGCTTGCCCTGCGCATCGGTGATCAGCAGGCACGGCACTTGGGCCTTGCCGCCGCCGGCGATCAGGGCGGCGCGATGGGTGGCGTCATGCTGCGCGTCGCGCAGCTCGATGTTGAGCGACAGGCGCTGGGCAGCGCGGCGAGTTTTCAGGCAGAACGGACACGTCGGGTAGTGGTAC
>JAAPAA010000360.1 GCA_012274165.1 Thiobacillaceae bacterium | reverse complement strand
CCCCAGGAGCGGCCGGCTTCATCCAGCACCGACACCACCTGGCGGTTCATCTCGTCGCGGCTTTCGAAGGTTTTGTCCAGTTCCATCTTGCCGATCTCGCTGCGCAGCGCCGTCTGCGCCAGCTGGGTGATTGCGGCGATGTAATTGGATGAGCCGTAAGAAGCAAGCCGCGGGTCGGTCACCTGGAAATAAATGACGCCGTCCACCGACAGCTGGGTGTTGTCGCGACTGATGCACACCTGCTCGGGCACGTCCAGCGGCACCTCTTTCAGCGAGTGGGTGTAGGCGACACGGTCGACGAAGGGCACGATCACGTTCAGCCCGGGCTGCAGAATGGCGTGGAATTTGCCCAGGCGCTCCACCACCCAGGCGCTTTGCTGCGGCACCACGCGCACGCCTTCGATGACAAACACGATTGCCAGCGCCAGGATAAAAAAGGGAATGGTGAAGCCCCTGGTCTGATCGAATTGCGCCACCATGATTGTGGCGATGATGACGGCGATAAGTTTTGGAAACATTGGTCCTCCTCCTTAGGGTCTGTCAATCGCGACCTTGAGCGTATTGCCTTGCACGGCATGAATGAACAGCACCTGGCCCTGATCGAGCTCGCGCGCGCCCTCCACCTCCGCATCCCACTGGGTATTGCGATACTTTACCCGCGCCACGCCTTGTTCACGGCTGATCCAGGCGTCGAAGGCAACCGTCTGCCCGACGTCGAGCGAAGGCATGTCCGGCCGCTGCATCGCCTTGCGCTGGTGCCGCACCCAGAACACGCCTGCGACGCCTACCACCGCAGCACACAGTGCTTCCACCCAGAATCCCAGACCGAACCAGGCCGTGGCCGAGCCGGCGAATGCAGCCACGCCCAGGACCAGCAGAAAGAACGTGCCCGTGACGAGCTCGGCAATGACCAGCACGAATCCGGCGGCGAGCCAAACCAGATAGGTTTCCATGGTTTTCCCTAGGAAAAACTGTGATTTGCATCATAGCTCAATATCGCGCATGCGGGCGCGGCATCGCGACCGGCCTTCGGCTGCGCTATCATGCGCTAAAGCGCGACCAGGCAATGACCAACCTGCGCTGAAAGTCAGGAGGCCCAGATGAAATCCGACCGCAGCGTCCACAGCGAAGCGGGCGCACTCGCCGGCGTCGTGCCCAGCGTCAATCTTGCAGCCGAGCCGGGCCGGATGGATTTTTACGAGCGCGCGCGCAGCTGCAACCTTGCGCCGCTGTGGCGTGTGCTGCACGGGCTGGTCACGGATCAACCGGCGCCGCGTTGCGTTCCTGCCCTGTGGCGCTACGCCGAGACTCGTCCGTACCTGATGGAGGCGTGCAAGCTGATCAGCGCGGAGGAAGCCGAGCGCCGGGTGATGGTATTGGAAAACCCGGGGCTGCCGGGTGAGTCGCGCATTACGCAAAGCCTGTTTGCCGGTCTGCAAATCATCCTGCCCGGCGAAGTCGCGCCTGCGCATAAGCACACCGCGTCGGCGCTGCGCTTCATCATCGAAGGGCATGGGGCGTATACCGCGGTTGCGGGTGAGCGCACCATGATGGAGCCGGGCGATTTCGTGATCACGCCGTCCATGAGCTGGCACGACCATGGCAACGAGGGCGACGCGCCGATGATCTGGCTGGACGGCCTGGACATGCACATCGTCAATCTGCTGTGCGCAAGCTTTCGCGAGGGCTATCCGGGCAGGGTGCACCCGCTGCAGCGCCCGGAGGGCTCGGCCGCTGCCGAAGCCGGCCACAACCTGCTGCCGGTGGATACGGAATACGCCTCGCAGACTTCGCCGATATTCAATTACCCCTACCGCCGCACGCGCGAGGCGCTGGATCAGCTTGCGCGGATTCGCGCGGCCGACGCCTGGCACGCCTACAAGATGAAGTACATCAACCCGGTCACCGGCGGCTGGGCCATGCCGACCATGTCCACCTGGATGCAGTTCATCCCTGCAGGATTCACGACCGCGTCCTACCGCTCCACCGACAGCGCGGTATTTACCGTGGTCGAAGGAAGCGGTTCGAGCAGGATCGGCGGGGAGGCTTTCGACTGGGGCCCGCACGACATTTTCGTCGCGCCGAGCTGGGTTCCGCACCAGCACACCGCGTCCAGCGATGCGGTGATTTTCATCTACTCGGACCGGGTAGTACAGGAGAAGCTGGATTTCTGGAGGGAGCACAAAGCCCAGCCCTGATCCTCCGGCCGCTTGCATACATCGGGACGCCCCTCGCTATATAATGGCGCCGTCGCAACAACAATAACCCGTTTCAGGATGCGTTTTTCGCGGGCCATTCGGTGAACGTAAGTACAACGAGCCCGCGTACCAAGACCGCCCAATGCCGAGAGCGGCGCACCCGCAACAAGGGGATGGGACATGAACTCGAGGACGGTTGATACGCTGAGCATCGAGCAGGAGGAATTGCGCGGAATTACGCGCACGGTGGGTGAAATCGAGTGGCTGCTGGTGATCCTGGTGCTGCTGTACCAGGTATTCGGCGGGCTCGAGGCGGAGGAAGGGGCGGCCGTTTCCGCGGGACTTTTCTTCTACACCGCGTTTGTCCTGAGCTTCCGCTACACCAACTTCTACAAGCCGGAGTCGCACTGGAAAATCGCCATCGAGACCTTCGCGATGGTGCTGATCATCACCTGGGTGAACTGGCACACCGGAAAGCTCGCCAGTCCGCTGATCAACGCCTACCTGTTGGTGATTATCACCAGCGCACTCACGCTGGGCAAGCTCACCACGATGTTGGAAATGGCGCTGATCACCGCCTGTTTCATGCTGCTCGGCGGTAACTCCTCCGCCGGCGAACTGTTTAGCCTGGCTTACGTCGGCGGACTGGTGGCGCAGCTTGCGCCGATGCTGCTCGTCGCCTATATCACCACCATGTTTTCCGCCGACATCCGTTTCGGCTTGAACCGGGCGCGGCTGCTGTCGGAAACCGATGATCTCACCCGCATCTACAACATGCGCGGCTTCGCCATCGTCGCCGGCCGCTTGTTCGACCAATCGGTGCGCTACAACCGTCCCGTAAGCCTGCTGATGATCGACTCGGACAATCTCAAGACCGTCAACGACCGTCACGGTCACGAGGCCGGGAACCAACTGCTGAAACTGGTGGCCAAGTGCATCGAGACCGAGCGGAGCCACACCGACGTGCTGGCACGCTATG
>JAAPAA010000359.1 GCA_012274165.1 Thiobacillaceae bacterium | reverse complement strand
CGCCTGTTCAAGCTCACCGGCTACACGATCGGCCAGCGCACGGTGCCGCTTTCGGCCATGGTGCTGATCGGCGCCTCCAAGGTGGCCAACACTTCGAAGAGCGACGATCCTGGTGCCGACTTCTACAAGAACGGCAAGCCGGTGCTGGCCACCGCCAGCCTGTTCCTCGGCGGCAAGGTCACGGACAACATCGGCGCCTTCGCCCAGATCACCTACGACAACTACGCAGCGCAGGGTGGCGACGGCCACTACGTCGGCCACACCAACGCCGACAACATCGACCTGCGCTACGCCGACCGCTTCATCGACGACCGGCAGGACCTGATCTTCGGCGTCAGCGTCAACAACAACCCTTCATTGGCGGACCCCTGGAACACGGCGGCCGCGTGGATGCAGTACGTGCCCGTGCCGGGCCCGGGCAGCAGCCAGTTCGTCGATGGCAATGCCGTCGATGAGGTCGATCGGGTCGAGCACGTTGCCTTTCGACTTGCTCATCTTGTGGCCTTCGGAATCACGCACCAGGCCGGTGACGTAGACCTCGCGGAACGGCACTTTGCCGGTGAGGTGCTTGGACAGCATCACCATGCGCGCGACCCAGAAGAAGATGATGTCGAAGCCGGTGACCAGCACCGAGGTCGGCAGATAGCGTTCGAGTTCGGGTGTCTGCTCGGGCCAGCCGAGGGTGGAGAACGGCCACAGCGCGCTGGAGAACCAGGTGTCGAGCACGTCGTTATCCTGCGTGAGCGGTTTGCCGCCAGCCTGCTTGACGGCGTCGGCTTCGTTGGCCGCGACGTAGAAATTGCCGTCCTCGTCATACCAGGCGGGAATGCGATGGCCCCACCACAACTGGCGCGACACGCACCAGTCCTGGATGTTTTCCAGCCACTGGCGGTAGGTCGTGGTCCAGTTTTCCGGCACGAATTTCAGCTCGCCCGACTCGACCGCTTCCAGGCCCTGTTTGGCGAGGCCTTCCATGCTCATGAACCACTGGTCGGTGAGCATCGGCTCGATCACCGCGTGGGTGCGGTCGCCGCGCGGAATCATCAGCTTGTGCGGCTTGGCCGACACCAGCAGGCCTTTCGCTTGCAGATCGTCGAGCAGCTGTTGCCGCGCAACGTAGCGATCCAGACCCTGGTATTCCGTCGGGCAAAGATCGTTCATTTTGGCATCGAGCGTCAGCACGCTGATCGCCACCAGATTGTGGCGCTGGCCGATCTGCCAGTCGTTGAAGTCGTGCGCCGGGGTGATCTTGACCACGCCGGTGCCGAATTCGCGATCGACGTAATCGTCGGCGATGATGGGGATGCTGCGCTCGGCAATCGGCAGGCGGACGTGCTTGCCGATCAGGTGGGCGTAACGCTCGTCTTCCGGATGTACCGCCACCGCGGTGTCGCCGAGCAGGGTTTCCGGGCGGGTGGTGGCGACGGTCAGAAAGCCGGAACCGTCCTCCAGCGGGTAGTTGATTTCCCAGATGAAGCCGTCTTCTTCGGTGCTGACGACTTCGAGGTCGGACACCGCGGTGCCCAATACCGGGTCCCAGTTCACCAGCCGTTTGCCGCGATAGATCAGGCCTTCGCGATACAGGCGCACGAACACTTCGGTGACGGCTTTGGACAACCCGGCATCCATGGTGAAGCGCTCGCGGCTCCAGTCGGGGCTGGTGCCGAGTCGACGCATCTGGCGGGTGATGGTGGAACCGGATTGCTCTTTCCACTCCCAGACCTTGTCGAGGAATTTTTCGCGGCCCAGTTCGTGGCGCGAGATGCCCTGGACGTCGAGCTGGCGTTCCACCACGATCTGGGTGGCGATGCCCGCGTGGTCGGTGCCGGGCTGCCACAGCGTGTTGTCGCCCGACATGCGGTGGTAGCGGGTGAGCGCATCCATCAGGGTGTGCTGGAAGGCGTGGCCCATGTGCAGCGTGCCGGTGACGTTGGGCGGCGGCAGCATGATGCAGTAGGCGGGGGCGGCGGGCGCATCCCCTGCATTGAAATAGCCGGCGCTTTCCCAGTGGGCGTACCAGCGTTTTTCGATGTCGGCTGGTTCAAACGATTTGGCGAGTTCCATGGCGTGCGCGCAAAACCGCCATTATCCCTAAAAAGCCAGGGACGCGTCCCTAAAAAACCCGGGACGCGTCCCCAAAAAAGACGCAGTCGATGCGGTTTCAGTTCGATGGATCGCGCGGCGGTTTGAGTTTTTCGGCTACGGCCTCGCGCACGATTTCGCGCACGCTGACATCAAGCTGGCCGAGCAGGTTGGCGACGGTCTGGTCGAGGCTCTTGCGCAACTCGGCCGAGACCTGTTTTTCCATGACTTCAGACAACCGGGGGGCCAGTTCACTCATCAATTGTTCGGTCAGGGTGTCATTTACTTCGGCGGCGGGGAATGTTTCAGCGGTCGGCACATCAGCTTCGACGGGCAGGGCGGCTGCTGGGACTGCAGCCGCCTGGGCGACGACGGGCGGCGTGCCGCGCTCGATCAGATCGGTCAATACGGGGAGCCATGCGTCAGGTGGTGGGCCTGGCTCGGCGAGGGGGGCGGGCGTCGGGTCGCGGGTGCTGTCGGCTTCGTTGCCGCCGCGATGCTTTTTCAGCAGCGCATCCATTTTGCTCAAAAGCGGGCTCTCACTCATAAGCCTGTTTACCCCGCCTGGCGCAGATCATGCGTTTTGAGGGCATAACCGCGTGCCTGATAGAAACGGTAACGCGCCCGCCCCTGTTCGCGCCCGGTTTCGTCCTGGCCGATGATTTCGACCAGACGTTCAAAGCGAGCAAATGCAGCGGGCTGTTCGGTGTGCAGGTTGATCATGACGTCGGCCGCGCGCAGCGCATCGGCGTTGGCGCCGATCAGCACCGGCGTTTCGTTCGCCAGCGTGTCGCTGTCGCGGCAATGTGGAACGAAACCAAGTGCAGGCGTGGTCCACAACAGCCGGTCGATGGAGTCGGCCACCGCCGGGTCCGGGGCGTAAATCATCACCTGCTTGCCCTGGCCGTGCGCCTTGGCGGCGACCCGGCGGGCGACGTCGAGCGGGTTGTCGGCAAACGTGTAAAAAGTGATTTCGGTCACTGTTCGTGTTCAGGACTGCGCTGCGCGATTGAGCAGCCAGTGCACCAGCAAGGACACCGGGCGACCGGTCGAACCCTTTTCGCGCCCGCCTTTCCAGGCGGTGCCGGCGATGTCGAGATGTGCCCAATGGTATTTCCTGGCAAATTTCCACAGGAAGCAGGCTGCCGTAATCGAACCGCCGGGACGCCCGCCGATATTGGCCATGTCGGCGAGGCTGCTTTTGAGCTGATCCTGATAGTCGTCCCACAAGGGCATGCGCCAGACGCGATCCCAGGCGTGGTCGGCGGCGTGTTCGATTTCGCGCGCCAGCGGATCGTGGTTGCTGTAGAGCGCGCTGGGATGCGCGCCGAGTGCGATGACGCAGGCGCCAGTGAGCGTGGCCAGATCGATCACCGCTTCGGGCTCGAAGCGTTCGGCGTAGGTCAGCGCATCACACAGGATCAGGCGGCCTTCGGCGTCGGTGTTGAGGATTTCGATGGTCTGGCCGGACATCGAGGTCACGATGTCGCCCGGCTTGTTGGCCTTGGCATCGGGCATGTTTTCACACGCGGGAATCAGGCCGATGACATTGAGCTTGAGCCCGAGTTCGCCGATGGCGCGGAATGCGCCGATGACGGCGCCGCCGCCGCTCATGTCGTAGTTCATTTCGTCCATTTCGGCCGGGGGCTTGAGCGAAATGCCGCCGGCGTCGAAAGTGACGGCTTTGCCAACCAGCACCACCGGCTTGGCATTTTTGGCCCCGCCCTCATGCTTTAGCACGATGAAGCGCGGCGGCTTGTCGCTGCCTTTGCCAACCGACAGGAAGGAGCCCATGCCGAGCTTGTCGCAAGCTGCGTAGTCCAGAATTTCGCAGCCGAAGTCGTGGGCCTTTGCGACCTTTTTCGCTTCGCCGGCCAGATATTCGGGGGTGCAGATATTGGACGGCATGTTGCCGAGATTTTTGGCCAGATTGATGCCGTGGGCAATCGCCAGCCCGCGTGCCAGCCCGGCGTCGCCGAACTTCAGTTCGCCACGTCGTGACACCGAAAAAATCACGCGCTTGAGCGGGCGACGCACTTCGTTCGGCTTGCTTTTCATGTGGTCGAAGCGATACAGCGTATCGTGGGTACAGATGACGGCCTGCTCGATGTTCCATGCAGTGTCGCGCTTCTTGACCGGAATTTCGGAGAGCGTAATGGCGGCTTCCATCGAACCGGTGTCGCGCAGGGTTTTGACCGCGCAGGCGATGGCGTCGCGATAGGCTTTTTCGTGGAAATCACGTTCCTTGCCGAGGCCCACCAGCAGGATGCGTTCGGCCAGGACGTTGGGCACTTTGTGGAGCAGCAAGGTGCTGCCGGCTTTGCCGTCCATGTCGCCGCCGCGCAGGATTTCTGCCAGATAGCCGTCACTGGCGCGGTCTATGTCGGTCGCAGGGCCAGACAGCTTGCGGTTGTCGAACACGCCGACCACTACGCAGGCGCTGCGCTGCTTTTCGGGCGCACCGCTTTTTATGCTAAATTCGAGTTCGATTTCCTTGTTTTCCATGTCTGTGCCCAAAAAATTACAGTTTGTCGGCCAAGCGGCGATTAACACTGGCCCGATTATTGGCGCAGGCGCGGCGGAATGTCAAAACCCAGTTCGTGACGCGAACGATCCCCGGATACTTACATGCTTTATCGCCGTGCGCTGACGCGCGAGATGGCTTTAACCACCGGCGCCGTGCTCACGGTGCTGATGGCGATTGCGCTGGTGATCCTGTTTATCAGACTGCTGGGCGATGTCGCGCGGGGTGAGCTGGCCAACGAGGCGGTATTCACTTTTCTGGGCTTTTCGCTGCTGTATTTTCTGCCGGTTTTGATGTCGATTGCCCTGTTTGCCGGGGTGCTGCTGCCCTTGTCACGCATGTGGCGCGATAGCGAGATGGTGATCTGGTTCGGTGCCGGCTTGTCGCTCACGCAATGGGTGCGGCCGGTGCTGACTTTTGCAGGGCCATATACCTTGGTCATCTTCATCCTGACGCTGGCATTGAATCCCTGGGTGCTTACCAAAAAAGCCGAATATCGCCAGGATTTGCGCAGCCACAGCGAAAGCTCGTTGATCGCTCCCGGCTTGTTTGTCGAATCCGAAGCGGGCCAGCGCGTCTATTACGTTGAGTCGCTCAACCCCTTGACTGGCATCGTGCGCCATGTGTTCATGCAGTCGCGCATCGATGGCCAGTTGGGCCTGGTGGTTGCTCAAGAGGGCTATCGCACCGAGCTGTTCGATGGTTCGCGCTACCTGGTGCTCAAGAATGGGCGGCGTTATGAAGGCACCCCCGGACAGCTCGATTACCGCATTGTGCAGTTTGAACGTTACTGGATGCGGCTCGACCCGGTTGCTGTGAGCGCCATCGAAACCACCATCCGTCAGGCGCCGCTGACCGAATTGATTCATGATGCGTCGCCGCCCGCCCGCGCCGAGTTGTTGTGGCGGCTGGGGGTGCCGTTTTCAGCGCTGGTTCTCGCAGTCATGGCGATCCCGATCAGTTACGTCAACATGCGTGCGCGTCGCTCGTATGGACTGGTGATCGCCCTGCTGCTGTATTTCGTCTACAACAATCTGTTGTCGCTCTCGCAAGCCTGGGTGGGGCAGGGCAAGCTGAATCCCTGGGCAGGGATGCTGGCTGCGCATGTGGTGATGTTGCTCGCTGTGGCCGCGCTGTTTTATCTGCGTGCGCGGCAGCATCTGCCGCGCAGGTGGCGCTCATGAAACTGCTTGCGCGTTATCTGGCGAGCCAGGTATTGGCCAACTCGGCCCTGGTGTTGCTGGGCTTGCTGCTGCTGTTTTCGTTTTTTGACGTGATAGACGAGATCGGTAGCGTGGGTCGTAATGGCTATGGTTTGGGGCAGGCGGCCGTGGTGGTGCTGTTGAACGCCCCCGGGCACCTGTATGAAATCATGCCGGTGGCGGTGTTGATCGGCACCTTGCTGGCGTTGTCGCGCCTGGTCGGCAATTCCGAATACGCGGTGATGCGTGTGTCGGGTTTATCTACCTGGCGGGTGGCGGGTTATTTCAGCGTGATCGGGGTGGTGTTGTCGTTGCTGGTGCTGCTGTTGGGCGAATACATCGCACCGTGGTCGGCACAGGCGGCGCAACGCTACAAACTGCTGGCGACGCATTCGGTGGTGGCGCAGCAGTTTCGCTCAGGCTTGTGGGTGAAGGACGGCAGCCGCTTTATCAACGTGCGCGAGGTGATGCCGGACAACACCTTGCGTGGTGTCGAGGTTTATGGCTTTGAAGCCGATGGCCGCCTTGGCTGGACACGCATCGCCGAGCGGGCCAACTGGCGTGGCGGTCAGGCCTGGGATCTGCAAGGGGTGGTGGAGACGCACTTTGCTGCCGATGGCTTGCACGCCAGCCGTTACGCCCACCAAGAATGGCAGTCGGTGCTGACGCCCGACATCCTCAGCGTATTGCTGGTCGCGCCGGAAAAGATGTCGGCACGCACTTTGTGGCGCTATGTGATGCATTTGAAGGAAAACGGCCAGAAAGCCACGCGCTATGAACTCGCACTGTGGACAAAATTCATCAGCCCGTTTGTGATTCCGATCATGATGTTGATCGTGATGCCGTTTGCCATTCAGGGGCCGCGTTCGGGCGGCACCAGCGGCAAGATATTCATGGGCATTCTGGCCGGCCTCGGCTTCTATTTGCTGAGCCGGTTGTTTGGCCATCTTGGCTTGTTGAATGACTGGCCCGTCGTGGCGGTAGCGACTTTGCCGCTGCTGATTTTTTTGGCGATCGCCCTGCTGGGGATCCGCTGGGTAGACCGGCGCTAATGGATTTGCCGCAACGGCTGGCTGACTGCTTGTGCGAACGCCTGCCAGCAAACAAGGTGGCCTGCGTGCATGCCTTGCAGGCAGACTGGCTGGCGGGACGCGTGGCACCCGATATTGACATTGAGCGCGCGCCCATCGACCACCCCGGACAACCCGACCAGCCTGCGCTGATTCCGCCGCAGCAGGTGCCGCGCCGCCGCGCCGACACCGTGGCCGGCCGGGCTGCACTGGTTCATGCGCTGGCGCATATCGAATTCAACGCGATCAATCTGGCGCTCGATGCCGCGCATCGCTTTGCCGGCATGCCGCCCGCGTATTACGCCGACTGGCTGCGGGTGGCCGATGAAGAAGCCTTGCATTTCGATTTATTGAACGCGCACCTGGCCACGCTCGGCCATACCTACGGGAATTTCCCCGCGCACAACGGCTTGTGGGAAATGGCGCTGAAAACTGCACACGATCCGCTGGTGCGCATGGCTTTGGTGCCGCGCGTGCTGGAAGCGCGCGGACTCGACGCCACGCCGCTCATTGTCAACAAGCTGAAGGCTGCGCAGGACCAGCACATGGTGGAAATTCTGGGGGTGATCGAACGCGACGAAATCGGCCATGTCGCCATCGGTAGCCACTGGTTTGCCTATTTGTGCCAGGCGCGTGGACTCGAACCCGAAGCGACGTTCCGCCAGTTGCTGGTTGAATACGACGCACCGCCATTGAAGCCGCCGTTTAATCTGGAAGCACGCCGCAAGGCGGGGTTCAGTGAACCTGAACTGGACTGGTTGAGCCAGCTTTAACTAAAGCCCCAGAGTCGTGGCGGACACATGGGTTTGTGAACGCTGCCACATGGATTCGAAACTGTGATGCAGATTCACAGTGCTGCTGGCGTCGTCAAGGTGAAGTGTGCCGCGTAATGCCGTCTTGTCGGCGCGGATGAGCATGCTGCGCTGGTCGGCCAAGGCGAAAGCCTCGTCAGGGCGCGGCGCGTCCGGATCTGCTTGGCGGATTTCGATGACGTGGCTGAAATCGCGCACCAACTGCATCAGTCGCGGGCAGTTGCGCGTGAGGTGATGGATATCGTCAAGCAGCAGTTCGACACGATGCCCGCCACCCGCCACGCACATGGCGCGTAAAGCAGCGTGACGGGGCAGCTGGTCGAGGTCGAGCAGGCTCAGGTCATGGTCGTAAACGCGTAGTTGGCGCTGGGTGCGCGCCAGCAGCGCATCGAAGGCGGCGTGCAATTCCGAGGGGGTCTCAAAGTGAATCATGTCGGGGCGATCTCCAGCCAGCCAGCTTCGTACCAGTCATACAAACGCTCGCGCAGCGAAGCGGGAAAGGCAGCGAGCTGGTGTTGGTCGGCAAGCTGTTGCAGCGCGGCGGTTTCGTCCGCTGCACTGTTGAACGCCTCGCCGTTGATAAAAAAGCGTCCGCCGATGAACAGCAGGCGGGATTTGGGATTCAGCGTGACGCCCGACTTGCGGGTGAGCTTGTTAAAGGCCGCGTAGCCGAGGGGAGCGTCGGGCGGATTGAAAAACACATTCGGTTTGGGTTCGGATAAATAGCATCCGGCAAATTCCGCGATGTCGCGCTTGCTCCACTGGATGCGGGCGATCATGCCTTCGATCTGGCTCAGCATGGCGCGGCTGATTTCGCCGGGGTGGGGTTGCAGGCGCAGATCAGGATCGGCGTAACGGCCTTCCAGGGCGACGCTGTCCTGCAGGTGCATCAGAAATCCCTGCGCCAGCTCGTCGGTGGTGGGCGCGCGGAACCCGATTGAATACGTCGTGCAGGCATCTTCGGCCACGCCATAATGCGCTACATGCGGCGGCAGATAGAGCATGTCGCCGGGCCCGAGCAGCCATTCATCTTCGGCCTTGAAGTGGCGCAGGATTCTGAGCGGCACGTCGTCCTGAATTGTCAGGTCGGTTTGCTCGCTGATCTGCCAGCGGCGATGTCCCTGGCCTTGCAACAGAAACACGTCATAGGAATCGAAATGCGGACCTACGCTGCCGCCGGGCACGGCATAGCTCACCATCAGGTCGTCCAGCCGGGCGTGCGGGATGAAACTGAAACGCGCCAGCAGGGCATCCGCTGCGGGCAGAACATGGTTGAGCGATTGCACCAGCAGGGTCCACTCGGTTTTGGGCAGGCGCTTGAAGTCGCTCTTTTTGAAGGGGCCGTGGTCGAACTGCCAGTGGCTGCCGCTGCCCTGGATCAAGCGGGATTCGACATCCTCGCGCGTGGCCAGTTGATGCATGGCGGCGGGCGACAGCAGCCCGCTAAAGCCCGGCACGGCGTTGCGGATCAGCAGCGGGCGCTTATGCCAGTAGTCGCGCAGGAAACGGGTGGGGCTTAAGCCGCCGAGCAGGGTTTGGGTCATGGCAATAATTATAACGATGTCGTCAGGAGCGGCCTGTTAGAATGCTGCCGGAAAATACGGGGCGAGCACTCTGAAGCAGGATGCGCGCCTCGCTCATCATCAACTAGCAGGGCGTCGTTGATCGCGCGCTGTTTGGCGTTTCTGGCCGCAGGTTTGTGGCGGAAATGTATTAATCGCTAAAGGAACTCAAGTGAATATTGTTAAAGACACCGTTGTGACGCTCACCTACATCGTCAAGGATATGGACGGCAACCTGCTGGAAGAAAGCAATGAACCGGTCAGCTATCTGCACGGCGACTATGACAATATTTTCCCGCTGGTCGAGCATGCGCTCGATGGCAAAACCACGGGTGAAACAGTGGATCTGAAATTGCAGCCGGCTGATGCTTTCGGCGAATACGAAGAATCCCTGGTACGGGTGGAGCCGCGCGAAGGCTTCCCTGACGACATTGAAATCGGCATGCAGTTTGTGGGCTCCCCCGATGGCGGCGGCGAAGAACTGCTCTACACCGTGACCGATATCGCGGAAGACAAAGTGGTGGTTGACGGCAATCACCCCTTCGCCGGACAGGCGGTGCATTTCCAGTGTGTGGTGTCCGACGTGCGTGCTGCGACAGCGGATGAAGTTGCGCACCGTCATGCACACGGCGCGCACGGCCACCACCATCATTGATCAACGTGGGGTAAATGCGGTCGGGCTGCTTGCCCGGACACTTCATGAAGTGTCCGGGTTAAAATGTCCGGCTACCTGTTCTCTGTGACGGTTTGATCCAGACTATCAATGAAAACTACCTTTCTCGACTTTGAACAGCCCATCTCCGAGCTTGAATCCAAGATCGAAGAGCTGCGCTTTGTACAGGATGATTCTGCGCTGGATATTTCGGAAGAAATCCGCCGCCTGCAGAAAAAAAGCCAGACCCTGACCAAGGATGTCTACGCCAAGCTCAACGCCTGGCAGGTGTCGCAGGTGGCGCGTCACCCGCAGCGTCCATATACGCTGGATTATGTGGCGGGGCTGTTTACCGACTTTTCCGAGTTGCATGGCGACCGTGCGTTTGCCGACGACGCTGCGATTGTGGGTGGCATCGCGCGCTTCAATGGCGAGCCGGTGATGGTGATCGGTCATCAAAAAGGCCGCGACACCAAAGACAAAATCTACCGGAATTTCGGTATGCCGCGTCCCGAGGGCTATCGCAAAGCGCTGCGGCTGATGCGGCTGGCGGAAAAATTCAGCCTGCCGATTTTTACCTTTATCGATACGCCGGGCGCCTATCCCGGCATTGGGGCGGAAGAACGCGGCCAGTCCGAAGCCATTGCCCGCAACCTGTACGTGATGGCCGAGCTGCGCACCCCGGTGATCTGCTCGATCGTTGGCGAAGGCGGCTCGGGTGGCGCGCTGGCGATTGGCGTCGGCGACCGCACCCTGATCCTGCAATACTCAACATACTCGGTCATTTCGCCCGAAGGCTGCGCGTCCATTTTGTGGAAGAGCGCCGACAAGGCTTCGCTCGCCGCCGAAACGCTGGCGATCACCGCCGATCGGCTGAAAGCCAATGGCCTGGTCGATCGTATCGTCGAAGAGCCCGTAGGCGGTGCGCAGCGCGATTGGGATGCGCTGTTCCAGACGATGCGACGCGCACTTACCGACACCCTTGGCGAATTGCGCAAACAGCCGCTGGATGCCTTGCTGGACGCGCGTTACAAACGTTTGCGGGCATATGGCAGCTTCAAGGAAGCTCCTGCCAAATAAGGCTGTCGCCACTGTGGTGGCGGCCGGTTTGGCGCGCCACTTTTCCCCGCACGCGAGGCTGACGCTGGCATTGTCGGGCGGGGTGGATTCAGTGGTCCTGCTGCATGTGCTGCAGGCATTACGCAATCAACATGCCTTTGAACTGCAGGCCGTGCACGTGCACCACGGCCTGTCGGCGCACGCCGATGCATGGGCCGATTTCTGTGCGCAATTGTGCGCGTCACATGGCCTTGAGCTGACGGTGCATCGGGTGCAGATTGCGCGCGACGACGCGGCGGGCGTCGAGGGGGCGGCGCGGCGTGAACGCCAAGGGGTTTTTGCCGCGCTCGATACCGATGCGCTGCTTACCGCCCATCATCAAAACGATCAGGCTGAAACCCTGCTGCTGCAGTTGCTGCGTGGCGCTGGGCCGAAGGGGCTGGCGGCCATGGGCGAGCTGCAACACCGGCGGGGCTGGTCGGCGCCGCACTGGCGGCCGTTGCTGGGCGTTACGCGTGCAGACTTGCTGGTCTATGCACGTGCGCACCAACTGGCGTGGGTGGAAGACGACAGCAATCTGGACGTGCGTTTCCGCCGCAATGCGCTGCGTCAGACCGTGCTGCCTCTGTTGAACACACATTTTCCCGGCGCTGACGCCACCCTCGCGCGTGCCGCCGGTTTGCAGGCCGAGGCCGCCGGATTGCTCGATGATCTGGCGCGTCTGGATGCGGCTGCGGCCATCTCGAGCGAGCGGCTGGATTGCGCCAGCCTGAATGCCCTGTCGATGCCGCGCGCGCGCAATCTGCTGCGTTATTTCATTGAGCAGCATGGCCACCCCTTGCCCAATGCGCGGCAGCTCAACGAGGCGCTGCAGCAACTGCGCGATGCACGCAATGATGCGCGCGTCTGCGTGAGTCTGGGGCGCGACGATTTATGGCGTTATCGGGGCGGTGCCTATCTGGTGGCGCGGGGGGCCGCATTCGCTGAGCCGGTGCTGTGGCAGGGCGAGACGGCCTTGCCTGTCCCCGCGGCTGGCGTGGAAATCTGTCTGGATGCCGGGGTTGGCGCAGGATTGAAGCGCAGCGTGCTGGAAGCGGGCGTGGTGACGCTGGGGGTGCGGCAAGGGGGCGAGCGCCTGCGCCTGCATCCCGGCGGCCCGCACCGCAGCCTGAAAAACTTGTTGCAGGAACGCGCCATTCCGCCCTGGCAGCGTGACCATTTGCCGTTGTTGTGGTGCAACGGACAGCTCTTGTGGGCGGCAAACATTGGGCAGGATGCCGATGCGCTTGCCGCACCCGGCGAGACGGGGCTGCAGCCGCGGGTTGGGGCGCGGCTCGAATGATTGTGTAACCGTTTGACCAACATAGATGGGGCGGCCGAGGGTGCCTCGTGCTATGCTAGCGGGCTGATTTACATGGTTTTTTGAACATTTTTACTTATTTTTTGGAGCAACACATGGCTGTTCAGCGCACTTTTTCCATTATCAAACCTGATGCCGTCGCCAAGAACGTGATCGGCAAGATTGTCAGCCGCTTCGAGAGCAATGGCCTCAAGGTGGTGGCGTCCAAAATGAAACACCTGTCGCGTCAGGAAGCCGAAGGTTTCTACGGCGTGCATCGCGAGCGTCCTTTCTTCAAGGATCTGGTTGATTTCATGATCTCGGGACCGGTGGTGTTGCAGGTGCTGGAAGGTGAAGACGCGATTGCCAAGAACCGCGAACTGATGGGCGCGACCGATCCGAAGAAAGCCGACGCCGGCACCATTCGCGCCGATTTCGCCGAGAGCATCGATGCCAACGCCGTGCATGGCTCGGACGCGCCGGAAACCGCAGCACAGGAAATCGCTTACTTCTTCCCCGCGAGCGAAGTGTATAGCCGCTGATCGGCTGGATTGATGCCGCAAAACCTGCTCGATTTCGATCTCCAAGGACTGACTGCCTGGTTCACTGAACTCGGCGAGAAGCCGTTTCGCGCCAAACAGGTGTTCCACTGGATACATCAGTCTGGCGTGGCCGATTTCGCGCAGATGACCGATATCGCCAAAAGCCTGCGTGAGAAATTGCAGCAGCAGGCGGTCGTGCAGACGCCTGCGATCAACTACGCGCATACCTCGAGCGACGGCACGCGCAAGTGGCTTTTCGATGTCGGGGTTGCCAACGGCATCGAGACGGTGTTCATCCCGGAAGACGATCGCGGCACGCTGTGCGTGTCGTCGCAGGTGGGGTGCGCGCTGGAATGCACGTTCTGTTCGACCGGGCGGCAGGGCTTCAACCGCAACCTCTCCGTGGCCGAAATCATCGGCCAGGTGTGGGTGGCCAATCACAGCCTGCGCGGCGAGGTCAACAGGACCAGTGGCGAAAGCGCCGAGCGGCCGGTGACCAATGTGGTGATGATGGGTATGGGCGAGCCGTTGGCGAACCTCGATAACGTGGTGACTGCGCTTGGCATCATGCTCGACGACCATGCCTATGGTTTGTCGCGGCGCCGCGTCACCGTATCGACCTCGGGTCTGGTGCCCGCAATGGACCGGCTGGCCGAGCGCTGTCCGGTGGCGCTGGCGGTTTCGCTGCATGCGCCCAACGACGCGTTGCGCGACCAGATTGTGCCGATCAACAAAAAGTACCCGCTACGCGAGTTGATGGCGGCGTGCCAGCGCTATCTGGTACATGCGCCGCGCGATTTCATTACCTTCGAGTATGTGATGCTGGCCGGCGTGAATGACCAGCCCGAACATGCGCGCCAGTTGATCGAGCTGACGCGCGAGGTGCCGTGCAAGTTCAATCTCATCCCGTTCAATCCGTTCCCGGATTCAGGGTACGAGAAACCGCGCACCGACACGATGCGTGTGTTCCGTGAGATTTTGCAGGATGCGGGCTATGTCGTCACCACGCGCAAGACGCGGGGTGACGACATTGATGCGGCGTGTGGCCAGTTGGCGGGCAAGGTGGCCGACAAGAGCGGGCGCGTGATGAAGCGGATGAATCGGGAGGCAGCGTGAAAAAATGGATGGTGCTGGGCGTGGCCTTGCTCGCAGGTTGTACGACTAGCCAACAGCCGGTCGAACAACGTCCTGTCTTTGCCAGCATGGGCGGCGCCAGCGCGGAGGCCCAGCGCGCGCGCACGTTCACCGATCTGGCCGCAGCCTATTACGAGCGCGCCCAGTACAAAGTCGCGCTCGATGAGTTGCGCAAAGCGATCACGGCCGATAGCAGTTTCGGGCCGGCCTACAATGTTTATGGTCTGGTTTACATGGATCTGGCTGAAGACAGGCTGGCCGAGGAAAACTTTCGTCGCGCCATCGAGCTGAGTCCAAAAGACTCCAATGCCCGCACCAATTTTGGCTGGTTTCTGTGCACCCGCGGCCAATACGATGCAGGCCTTGCACAATTCACCGAAGCGCTGGGCAATCCCCTGTACACCGAGCCGGAACGGGCGATGACCAATGCCGGGCTGTGTGCCGAAAAGAAGGGAGACTTGTCGCTGGCTGAAAGCAACCTGGTGAAATCGCTCAAGCTGCAACCCGACAATCCCAACACCATCCTGAAACTGGCCAGTTTGAATTTCCGTCAAGGCCGCTTGATTGATGCGCAACGTTTGCTGGGTCGCCATGACGAGCTGGCACCGCAGACGGCGGAAAGCCTGTGGCTGGGCGTGCGGCTGGAACGCAAGCTGGGTGACCGTGCACAGGAAGCGGCTTATGGGCTGCAATTACGCAAGCGTTTCCCCGACTCGAACGAGACGCGGCTATTGCTGGCGGGGAATTACGAATGAGCGAGCTGGACCAAGCATCGGTCGGGCAGATTCTGCGCGAAGCACGTGAAGTGCAGGGGCTCTCGCTGGAAAATGCCGCGATCCGCCTGCGCCTGATGCAGCGTCAGATCGAAGCCATGGAAACGGACGATTTTGCCAGTCTTGGCCAGCCTGTGTTTGCGCGCGGTTTTGTGCGCAACTACGCGCGCCTGCTGGGGATCGCGCCGGAAACCTTGCTGGCACGGATGGAAGGCGCGCCAGCCGAACCCG
The DNA here is from genome assembly GCA_012274165.1 of Thiobacillaceae bacterium. Classification (GTDB taxonomy): domain Bacteria; phylum Pseudomonadota; class Gammaproteobacteria; order Burkholderiales; family Thiobacillaceae; genus Thiobacillus. The sequence continues at coordinate 7,232 of JAAPAA010000359.1, read as the reverse complement.
CAACGGTGAGCCATCTGCCGCCTCCTTCGCCGCGTTCCTGGCTGAGTTCGCCCTGGTTTATTTTGTTATTGCTGGGCGGTGTGTTGGCGGTGGCGGTGCCGGTGGCCTTGTACTGGTGGCTCAACAGCGAGGTGGACGAGAGTCAACCCAAGCGCGTGCCCGTGCTGCAATCACGCCCGGCGCCCGCACCTGCACCTGTGCCTGTGCCTGTGCCTGTGCCTGTGCCAGTGCCTGTTGCTGTTGCTGTTCCTGCAACGGCATTGCCGGTGGTTGAGCCGCCTGTTTTGCCGCTCAGTCCAGCAAAACCCGATGTCCCCGTCGCTGCGCCGGCCGAAACAGGGGCACCTGCTGCGCCTATGGCAGCGATTGCCAGTGGCGTGCTGCATCTTGAGTTTGGTGCCGATTCCTGGACTGAAATCAAGGATGCCAGTGGAAAGATGTTGCTGCGCAAGCTCAATGTTACGGGGAGCAGCGTGGATATCCGCGGCGTTCCCCCGTTCAACCTGGTGATAGGCAACGCGGCGCAGGCAATACTCACGTATAACGGCCGCCCCATTGATTTGAAGCCTTTTATCGATGGCTCGGTTGCCCGATTTACTCTCGAAGAATAGCCACCCTGGAAGAATGATGTTTCAGATTGTGCGTCGTATGTCCCGCCAGGTGCGGGTCGGTCAAGTGCTGGTCGGGGGTGATGCCCCCGTGGTGGTGCAGTCGATGACCAACACCGATACCGTCGATATCACCGCCACCGTGCGTCAGGTTCAGGCGCTTGCCGAGGCGGGATCCGAGTTGGTGCGGATTACCGTCAACACGCTGGAAGCTGCTGCTGCGGTGCCGCGTATTCGTGATCGTCTCGACGCGCTGGGTTGCCGGGTGCCGCTGATTGGTGACTTTCATTTCAACGGCCACAAGCTGTTGACCCAGGTGCCCGAATGCGCCGAGGCCTTGGCCAAGCTGCGCATCAATCCCGGCAACCTCGGGCGCGGCAACAAGCGTGACGAGCAGTTTGCGACCCTGATCGAGGTGGCCTGCCGTTACGACAAGCCGGTACGTATCGGCGTGAATTGGGGCAGCCTCGATCAGGCGCTGGCTGTGCGCATGATGGACGAGAATGCGCGCCTGCCCCAGCCGGAAGACGCGGAGGTGGTGATGCGGCGCGCGATGGTCGCCTCGGCCCTGGAATCGGCAAAAAAGGCCGAAGAACTCGGCCTTGGCGGCGACAAGATCATTCTCTCGTGCAAGATGAGCCGGGTGCAGGATCTGATTGCGGTGTATCAGGACCTGGCTGCCGCGTGCGACTACCCGCTGCATCTGGGGTTGACCGAAGCCGGGATGGGCAGCAAGGGCATCGTGGCCTCGACCGCTGCGTTGTCGGTGTTGCTGCAGCAAGGCATCGGCGACACCATCCGGATTTCACTGACCCCCGAGCCGGGCGGCGAGCGAACCAAGGAAGTGCAGGTCGGCCAGGAGATTTTGCAGGCGCTCGGCTTGCGTGCGTTCACCCCGCAAGTCACGGCGTGCCCCGGCTGTGGCCGCACCACTTCGACCGTGTTCCAGGAACTGGCGCAGGACATCGAAACCTATTTGCGCACCCAGATGCCAGTGTGGCGCGGCCAGTATGCCGGCGTCGAATCGATGCAGGTGGCGGTGATGGGCTGCGTGGTCAACGGTCCCGGCGAATCCAAACACGCCAACATCGGCATTTCGCTGCCCGGCACCGGCGAAGTGCCGGTCGCCCCGGTGTATGTCGATGGCGAAAAGACCGTCACGCTGAAAGGCGAAAAGATCGCGCAGGAATTCCAGGCGATTGTTGAAAACTATGTGCGCAGCCATTACGGCACTGCGTGACCTAAATTCCTATTGATTAATTTATGAGCGACCTGATTCAATCCGTGCGCGGCATGAACGACTGCCTGCCCGAGGTGACCGATACCTGGCAGGCGTTCGAGTCTATCGTGCGCGACTGGCTGCGGCGCTACGGCTATCGCGAGATGCGCACGCCGATTCTCGAACACACGGGCCTGTTCAAACGCGCCATCGGTGAAGTGACCGATATCGTCGAGAAGGAAATGTATACCTTCGTCGACGAGCTGAATGGCGAGTCGCTGGCGCTGCGGCCGGAAGGCACGGCGTCCTCGGTGCGTGCGGTGATCCAGCACAATCTGCTGTACGACGGTGGCAAACGCCTGTGGTACAGCGGGCCGATGTTCCGCCACGAGCGCCCGCAGAAGGGCCGTTACCGGCAGTTTCATCAGGTCGGCGTCGAGGCGCTGGGGTTTGCCGGGCCGGACACCGACGCCGAACTGATCGTGATGTGCGCCGACCTGTGGCGCGAGCTCGGGATCGCGCCGACGCTGCAAATCAATACGCTGGGTGATATCGAGTCGCGGCATCGTCATCGCGCCAAGCTGATCGCCTATTTCGAGGCGCATCAGGATGCGCTCGACGAGGAGGCCAAACGGCGTCTGTACAGCAATCCGCTGCGGATTCTCGACAGCAAAAACCCGGCCATGCAGGCGCTTAACGACGCTGCGCCCAAACTCATGGACGAACTCGACGAGGCGGCGCTGGCGCATTTTTCCGCGTTGCAGGCGATCCTGCGCGACAACGGCATTGCGTTCGAGATCAACCCGCGTCTGGTGCGTGGACTCGATTACTACAACCGCACGGTGTTCGAGTGGGTGACCGACCAGCTCGGCGCGCAGGGTACGGTGTGTGCGGGCGGTCGTTACGATGGCCTGATCGAGCAACTGGGCGGCAAGCCGGCGCCCGCGGCCGGGTTTGCGATGGGTATCGAGCGCCTGCTGTCCTTGATGGAAACCGGCAGCGTCACGCTGGCAACGCCCGCGCCCGATGCGTATATCGTGCACGCGGGTGAGGCGGCACAGGCATTTGCCTGGCAGGCGGCGTCTGCGCTGCGCGGGGCAGGACTTGCTGCCGTGCTGCATTGCGGCGGCGGCAGTTTCAAATCGCAGATGAAAAAGGCCGATGCCAGCCGCGCCCGCTACGCGCTTATTATTGGCGACGACGAAGCGGCGGCGCAGCAGGTCACCCTCAAACCGCTGCGCGATACCGCCGAGCAAACCCGGGTCGAATTGACGCTGGCGATAAAATATTTGCAGCAGTGAATTTCTGAACACAGCATCAACTTAAAAGGATTAGCACGATGGCAACTTACGATCTGGACGAGCAGGAACAACTGGACTCATTAAAAGCCTGGTGGAAACGCTGGGGCACCGTGGCGATGCTCACGCTGGCGATCGTGCTTGCTGCCGGCGCAGGCTGGCGCTACTGGCAGAACCGCACGCTGACGCAAAGCCTGGAAGCTGCCAGCGTGTATCAAAACCTGACCCAATCGCTGGCGGCGAACGACGCCAAGGGCGCGCGTGCAGCAGGGTCGATACTGATCGACAAATACCAGGACACGGCCTATGCCCCGCGTGCGGCGCTATTGCTGGCCAAGCTGAACGCTATGAATAAAGACCTGAAAAGTGCACAAACCCAGCTGGAGTGGGCAGTTAGCAACAGCAAGGAGCCGGCCGTCAAGGATCTGGCGCGGCTGCGCCTGGCAGGGGTGCTGCTGGATCAGAAGCAATACGATGCTGCGCTGAAAGCCCTGGAGGGTGTGCATAGCGATGCGTATGCGTTTCGTTTCTTCGACATGAAGGGGGATGTGCTGCTGGCGCAAGGCAAACAGGCCGATGCGCGTGCTGCCTATCAAATGGCGTTTGGCAAGATGACAGAGGATAACGTGTACCGCAGCATAGTCGAGCTGAAGCTCGATGCGCTGGGAGGGCCGGCCAAGTGAGGATGCGTCTGCTTGCTGCCAGCTTGGCGCTGGTTTTGTCGGGGTGCAGCACACTCGATTCGATGACCGAGACGGTCGGTAGCTGGGTTGGTGCCGGCCCGACCAGGGCCAAGCCTGCACCACTGGTTGAATTCACGCCATCTGCCACACTGAGCGAAGCCTGGAAAGCCGATTCCGGCGATTCGAACGGCTATCTGTTCCGTCCGCAGGTCGATGGCGACGATGTGTACGCCGCGGGAAACAACCGGGTGGTGAGCATCGCCGTATCCTCCGGCCACATCAACTGGAAAGCCGACGCGGACGGGAAATTGTCGGCCGGGGCAGGCGTCGGCCAAGGCATCGTGCTGGCAGGCGGAAGCAAGGGTGAACTGCTGGCGCTCGATCAGAAAACGGGTCAGCTGCGCTGGAAGGTGGCGCTGTCGAGCGAAGTGACCGGGCAGATGCTGGTGCTGGCGGACACCGTGATCGTTCGTACGGGCGATGGCCATGTGCAGGGCCTCGCTGTCGCTGATGGCAGTCGCAAGTGGCTGTATACCCGCACGCTGCCGGTATTGAGCTTGCGTGGATCGGGCGGCATGGCGGTGCGCGACGATGTGCTCTACGCCGGGTTTCCCGGCGGCAAGCTGGTTGCGCTGAATGCCTTGAATGGCGCGCAGCTATGGGAAGCCACGGTGGCGCTGCCGCGCGGTGCGACCGAGCTCGAGCGGGTGGCCGATGTGATGGGCAACCCCGCGGTCGATCAGCGTCAGGTCTGCGCAGTGGCCTATCAGGGCCGCCTGGCCTGTTTTGACCGCACGAGCGGCTCACCGTTGTGGGCGCGGGATACCTCCAGCAATAGCGGGCTGGCGATGGACGACCGCAATATTTATGTCAGCGACGACAAAGATACCGTGACTGTCTACGATAAATCCAGCGGCCGCGCAGGCTGGAAGCAGGACAAGCTGGCGCGCCGCCAGATCACCGCACCGTTGGCGCTGGGCGCCTGGGTGGTGGTGGCCGACGGCGAAGGCTACGTGCACGTGTTGTCGGCCGACGACGGTAGTTTTGTTGCGCGCATCAAGGTGGACAGCGGTGTGCGCACTGCGCCGGTCGATATCGGACCGGGGTTTGCCGTGCAGACGAGCAAAGGCAGCGTGGTTGCCTTCAGGCTCAAATAATCACTCCCTCAATACCGGCGTGCGGGGTGAACCTGACCGCCAGCAAGGATAAGCATGCTTCCCACCCTGGTACTTGTCGGACGCCCTAACGTCGGCAAGTCCACTTTATTCAACCGCCTCACCGGCACGCGTGATGCGCTGGTGCACGATATGCCGGGAATGACGCGCGATCGCCACTACGGTCGCGGCCGCATTGGCGATAAACCGTATCTGGTGGTGGATACCGGCGGTCTCGAGCCGGTGGCCAAGGACGGCATCATGGCCGAAATGGCACGCCAGACCTTGCAGGCGATCGACGAAGCCGACGCCGTCATTTTCATGGTTGATGCGCGCAGCGGCATGACATCGCAGGACAAGGTGATCGCCGACCGGCTGCGCCGTGCGGCGTGCCCGGTGTGGCTCGCGGTCAACAAGGCCGAAGGCATGAACCCTGCGGTGATCACTGCAGAATTTCACGAGCTGGCACTGGGTGATCCGCTGGCGATTTCCGGCGCGCATGGCGACGGTATTTCCGATCTGGTGGAATTGGCGCTGGCGCCGTTTTCGGCCGAGGAAGAAAAAACCGACGATTTCGGCATTCCCAAAATCGCGCTGGTAGGGCGCCCCAACGTCGGCAAATCGACCCTGGTCAACGCGTTGGTGGGCGAGGAGCGCGTCATTGCGTTCGACCAGCCCGGTACCACGCGCGATTCGATTTATGTCGATTTCGAGCGCGACGGCAAGCCGTACACCCTGATCGATACCGCCGGCGTACGGCGTAAAGGCAAGGTGTTCGAGACGGTGGAAAAGTTCTCCGTCATCAAGACCCTGCAAGCGATCGAAGACGCCAACGTGGTGGTGCTGGTGCTCGATGCGCACGAAAACATTTCCGATCAGGACGCGCATCTGGCGGGCTTCATCGTGGAAGCCGGTCGGGCACTGGTGGTCGCGATCAACAAATGGGACGGCATCAGCCCCGAGCAGCGTGAAGATGTGAAACGCGACATCGGGCGCAAGCTGGCGTTCCTCGATTTTGCTCGCTTCAACTACATCTCGGCGCTGAAGGCCAAAGGCCTGGAAAATCTGTTGAAGGACGTCGAAGCCGCGCATGCCGCCGCGTTCATCAAACTTTCGACGCCCAAACTCACGCGTGTGCTGGAAATGGCGGTTGAGCAGCACACCCCGCCGAAAAACGGCTTGTTCCGGCCGAAGCCGCGATACGCTCACCAGGGCGGTAAAAACCCGCCCGTGATTGTGTTGCACGGCAACGCGCTGGAAGGCCTGCGCGACGATTACAAGCGTTATCTGGAAAGCAGCTTCCGCAAAGCGTTCAATCTGCAGGGCACGCCGCTACGCATTCAGATCAAGGAAGGCGAAAGCAAAAACCCGTACGAAGGCAAAGTGCGCGCGCCGCTCACCGAAAGTGAAGCGACACGGATGCGGCGTAAAAAGCGCGTGCGGCGCAAGGTGTACGGCGCCTGAGCGCGCCTGTTCAATTCACCTCAGTCCAGCTTGACCCGGCGCGGCTTCACCCGCAAGGGCAGGCTGTGGTTTGCCGATCAATCGGCAACAACCACGCTCAATCCAGCCAGCGCACCAGATAAAACAGCTTGAATCCTTCGGACGAACGCGACGGCCCGCTGGCAAGCGCTGCGTGCCGGCTTTTGGCCGGGTCGGCGTGCGCCAGTGCGTCAGCTTCGCTGGGATAGACCTCGACCACGCCTTCGGGAAAACGGTTACGTTTTTTGCCTGACGGCGAATAGATCACCACGGCCGAGGTGCCGACAACTTTGGATTCGATATCCGTAAACAGGCTGGTAGCCTGGGGCATGGGAACTCCCGTGGCTCAGTGGGTTTTCTTGGGGATGCTGCTGATCTTGACGGCGTGAGTATTCGGCGTTTCGTCGGTGAAGTGCGGGCGCTCATCCAGGGTGCGGCCGGTGAGTTTTGCCAGCTCGGTTTCACGGTTGGAAATCACCATCAGGCAGTCTTTTATATTGAGCACGGTGTCTTCAGACAGCGGGCTGGGGTTGCCATCGCGCGGTGCGGTATCACGCACGATCGAGGTGAGCGTCTTGCGCATCATGCGCATGATGCGCTGTTCGTCTTGCAGGGTTTGTTCGATGTCCATGGGGATGCTCCGGAGGGCGGCAAAGGGCAATCATTGTCGACGCCGGTCAGAGCTTCGTCAACGCAAGGCCCTGATGGGGACGGGGATAAAAAGCCCGAGTGGGGGCATAAACAGAATGAACCACCGCTGTTTGGCGGCTGCCTTATGCTTGCCGGCG
>JAAPAA010000358.1 GCA_012274165.1 Thiobacillaceae bacterium | reverse complement strand
GATCGCTTCGGGGGCCCGGAATGGGTCGTGACCGGCCGATGAGATTGCAAGTCCGGGGTCCTGAAAGCGGTCGCCCAATGCTCCCGCTTCAGTGTCACGAAGGGGCGAAGGGCCGAAGGGCCTGGCTTACCTCCGCGGAAGCCGGCAATGCGACGAGTGCGCCGCGCCGTCTCGCGCGACATCCTCGGGGACCGCCTAGTAAAAGGGTCACGACCTCCACCGCCAACTGATCTATTCGTGATCCCCGTCGAGCTCGAACGGCAATTCGATCTTCAGAACTTTCCCGAGACCTTGCGGTGGCAATCCGAATCCGCCGGCCGATACATAGACGTTGCCGTCGCGACCGAATGTCATTGCGGTTGGAAGCTGCAACCCTGAAGCGATGACTTCCAAATCGCCCGACCTTCTCACTCGCACAAGGCGCCCGGTGAAGGGTGTGGGAAATGGATTGCCGATCGTGTTCTCCAACGCATACATGCGACCGCGTCGATCGAAGCCCAAGCCGAGGACGGTGGTCAAACCCGTGGCGACGACTTCAATGTTCCCCTGGCGGCTGATCTTCACGATCTTGGAACTGCCTTCGACGATGGGGAAAGTTCCGAGATTGCTCACATAGAAATCGCCCGCGTGATACACCATGGCGGTCGGGACGAAATGCCCGAGCTTCGCGGAGATATCCACCACGCGATGAATGCGGCCATCGGTGGTGATCCGATCGAGTTCGCCGTGATTCGCCTCGATGGCGAAGAGATCGTCGCCGACACTGATCATGCTGTACCAGGCGCCGTCCGGCTCGAAGTCCGCGGGTTGATTGACCGCCGTGGGATGTTCCATCTGGAAGTGGCTCAGGTTGGCGATGAGTTTCCAGTGGCCGTGGCGGCCGATATGGGCGACACCATTCGGGATGTTTTCGACGCCGTGAGAGCAGCCGCCGCCGCCCGACAGCGCATAGAGTTCGCCATCGACGAACGCGATGTCGGCAACGCCCAGCACATCGCCTCCCGACGCCGGATTGGCCTGACTCGAAGGCAACGTGTCAGTCACGGTTTCCCGGTACCCGTAGGCGTTGATTCGTGAGATGCGGCCACCGGTGGGGCTACCGGTGTACGGGCCGACCGGCGGCACGACCTGGGTGCACTTGCCTACGGTCGAGAAGTCTCCCCCCGTCCCGCCTTCGGCCACATAGAGGTGACCGTCCGGACCGAACTTCAAGCCGCGCGGATTGTTCAATCCGGTCGCGAAATCGGAAATCCGCGCTGTTGTCACAGCCATCGGGGGCGGCTGCGCCTCGCGCGGTGCAGCGCGGGCGGCCACGATGATCAGGCAACTTGTCAATGCAACGCAGGCCATGCCGACCCAATGTCGAAGAGGGTTCATGTCGTACCTTTCTGCCATTGCGAACCGTGCCCGGCCCAATGTCGGGTTAGCCGCATCGGCAGCTTCGATGAAGCTCGGCTCGCTGGCGACGGCGCTGTGACGAACCCCCTCTTTCTGGCCCCGACTGCGCCCAGGCGGCGACGAGCGCCGCCGGTTGAAGGCGGCCCCCGCCCAGCTCGATCTCACATCTGGCGGAACAGGTGCACGTGGGCCTCGCTCACGGCCAGCTTCTCGGGCCGGCTCTTGAGCTTCAATGCCACCCTGCCGCGGAGGTCCCTGGTGACACCTGCAATCACGTTGGCGTTGACGATCGTTGCTCGGTGAATCTGCCAGAACGTCGCCGGATCGAGCTGCTCCTGCAGTTCACGCAGGGGGCGACGCACGATCGATATTGCATCGGCGGTGACCACGCTCGTGTACTTCGTATCGGCCTGGAAGTAGCAGACTTCATCGACGGTGATCACGCGAACGTCGGGGCCATCCGAGGCGTTGATCCATCGAAGGTATTCGCGCGCGGGCACGGCACCCGCCAGATCGCGCAGCACCCCATCGAGCGCGGCGGGGAGGTGGCCCATACGTTGCTTTACCCGCTGTGTCGTGAGCGCGATCCGACTCACGTCGTAGGGCTTCAAGACGTAGTCGATCGCACCTTGCTCGAATGCCGCCACGGCATGCGCGTCGTAAGCGGTGACGAACACGACATGACAGCGCCCGCCGACCTGGCGCGCCACCTGCAAGCCGGTAAGACCCGGCATTTGTATATCTAGGAACAAGACATCGGGCGCGTAACGCTCGATCAGATGCAACGCCTCGATGCCGTTCGCCGCTTCGCCCACAATGCGCAACTGCGGCCAGAGCTGGGCCAGATGGGCGCGAAGTTCTTCGCGCAGCACGGGTTCGTCTTCGGCGATCAGCGCTCGGGGTTCGCGCATCATCAATCGCTTCTTGGGGTTAGCTCTTCGTTGGTGCGATCGACTTGAACTCGATGATCAGCGCATGCACATCCTTGCCGCCGATGTTTTCGACTTCGTGGGTTTCTGCTTCGCTCCAAAACACGTCCCCCGGCTTGCTTTCGGCCTGGAAGGTTTTGCCATCGGGCAACTTGACGCGCGCCTTCGCGGCAGTGAGCGCTACCGATAGATGGGCCGGGTGCGAATGCATGCCCGTGCCGCAAACTCCCATGCCCGGCCGGCTCGTGAACTCGAGCACCCTCGTGTGAGCGTTTTCGAGCGCGACGCGGTAGCCGCTCGGCGCGATCTTGACGGCGTCCTGCGCACTGGCCGAATCCGTCAGCGCCAGTGCAGGAAACAAGGCGAGCAGTGCGCGGCGCGGATTGTCGATCGAATCAAGTGGCTTGTTCATGGTGTGGTGTCGGTGATTTCGCTGCGATGGACTTTCTCTGGGGGGTCGGGCACTTGCGCAACAGGCGGTGCGTGATGGCGAAGCGCGATCCAGAGCGCCGGGGCGTCGGGCCTGTCCGCACCGCCAATGTGCAGTGCGGCCCATGGCCCGTACAGCGCGCGCAATCCGATCTGCAACCGATGGGACAGGTCCTGTGCAAGCCACGAAGCGTCTAGGGCCCGCGGG
>JAAPAA010000357.1 GCA_012274165.1 Thiobacillaceae bacterium | reverse complement strand
CTGACAGCTTCTTGCCCTTCAGGTGCACGGCATACCACTTCCGGTGCAACGGAAAGTGCTCGACGTCCAGCACGGCGATGAGGCCGGTTTTCAATTCGAGACGCAGGTTGTGCAGGGAGAGCACCGAGATGCCCAGCCCCGCCATGACGGCCTGCTTGATCGCCTCGCTGCTTCCCAGTTCCATGTAAGTCCGAATGGCCAGCCCGTGCTCGGCAAACAGGCGGGTGCGCGCCATGCGTGTGCCGGAACCCGGCTCGCGCGACAGAAAGCGCTCCTGTACAAGTCGCTCCAACGGGATGCGTTTCACGCCCACCAGCGGGTGATCGGGTGGCGCCACCACAACCAGGGGATTGTCCAGAAAATACGCAGCCTCCAGGTCGAGATTTTCGGGCAGGGTACCCATGATGACCAGGTCATCCATGTTGCCCTCCAGCCTTTCGAAAATCCGCGTTTGATTGGTGACCGTCAGGCGCGGCTCAACGGCCGAGTGTTCGCGCAGAAAGACACCAAGCAGGTGGGGCATGAAGTATTTCGCCGTGGTGATAACAGCGAGGTTGAGCGGTCCTCTTATCCCTTCTTCGAGGCCTGTCATGTCCTCGCCCAGCACGCGCATACGATCAAGCACGTCACGGCAGGCCTCGAACAGTTCCTTGCCGGCCTCCGTCAGGAAAATGCGCTTGCCCACTTGTTCAACCAGGGGCATGCCCACGCTTTCCCCCAGGCGTTTGACCTGAATCGACACTGCCGACTGGGACAGAAACAACTCTTCTGCTGCGCGGGTGAAGCTCAGGTTTCGACCGAGGCTGTGAAAAATACGCATCTGGTTCAAGGTGACGTTACGTAGCTTCAATCATTTACTCCTGTATATGGATTTAATCTAAACAATTCACTTTAGTTGAATTACCAAGATATTTATAGTCCTCCCGTCGACACCATCGGGTTCGACAGCATGCGTTGGGGCTGGCTCGGGATTGGATATCGAATTCGGGTTCAGCACTCTGGTTTCGCCACGCGCTTGCGTTTTACTCATTCAGGAGATAGGGCGTGGCTGGATTTGAGTTTCAGCATGTTGCACGTTGGCATCAGCCGCGCCGCGCCCAAAGCGCTGCCGGGGATGCTGCGTTCGGCTTTGCAAACCACACAGACGGTCTGGCAGGAAAGGCAGCAGATCGCGCTCGCTGTTGAGCGTCCGCGGTTTTCGGGCTGGTGAACCCGGGATAGGGCCGATCCGAACGTAATGCGGTTGGATTCATCGGTCTATTACGGAGATCGCGTGACGGTGCGACCGGGCGCAGTCGGGTGCGCCATTTTGAAGCTGATTCTTGACTAGGGAGGCACTGACGCGGTGGACAAGCTGACGATACTACTTCCGGCCATGCCCTTGCTGTCAGCCCTGTTGATCGCGCTGCTTGGCGTTCGGTCGCGGCGCGGGGTCGCGCGCCTGAGCGTCGGTTTCGCGGTGCTCACCTTCCTGCTCGCCGCGGCCTCGCTCGCCTTCTATCTGGTCGAGGGGCAGCCGCACTGGATGTCGCTCGGCCGAGGCTGGGGCAGCCTCTACCTCGATCCGCTGGCCAGCCTGATGGCAGCGATGGTCGCCGGCATAAGCCTGGTGGTGCACGTCTACGCCGTGCGTTACATGGCCGAGGAGCCGGGCTATGCGCGCTTCTACATCCTGCTCGACCTGATGGCCGCGGCGATCCTCCTGATGGTGGCCGCCGGCGATCTCGTCACCCTGCTGGTCGCGTGGCATCTGATCGGGGTGCTGCTCTACTTCCTGCTCGGCCACGACGCCGCGCGGCCCGCTGCACAGCGCTATGCCTTCTGGACGTTCTTCACCTATCGCCTCGGCGACCTGCCGCTGATCCTCGCTGCGGTCCTGCTCTACCAGGCCTACGGGACGACGTCGCTGCCGGCATTATTCGAGCTGATCGGGGCCGATCCTGGCGCACATCACGTCGTCGGCCTGCCTCTGACGACGGTGACCGCATTCTTGGTCGCGCTCGCCGCATTTGCGCGCTCGGCGCAGTTCCCCCTGCACACCTGGCTGCCCTACACCATGGAAGGGCCGACGCCGGTGTCGGCGCTGATGCATGCTGGCATCGTCAACGCCGGCGGATTCATCATCAATCGCTTCGCCCCGGTGTTCGTGCATGCCGGCGAAGTGCTGCACCTGGTGTTCGTGGTCGGGCTGGTCACGGCCATACTCGGTTCGGTGTTGATGCTGATGCAGAACGACATCAAGAAGTCGCTCGGCTATTCGACCATGGGCCAGATGGGCTTCATGTTCGTCGAGGCCGGCGTCGGCGCATTCTCGCTGGCAATCTACCACCTGATCGCGCACGGCCTGTTCAAGGGCACACTGTTCCTCGGGGCCGGCAGCGTGATCAATAACGCGCGCAAACACGACGGCGTGCCGCACGATGACGTCTACACCTTCGTGGTCGAACGCAAGCCGGTTGCCTACCGCCTGCCCTGGGTTGTTGCGGCGGCACTTACCGTGGTCGTGCCTTTCATCATCCTCGGCCTGTCGCACTGGCTGGTCGACGACGATTTCGTCGGTCGCCAAGGCGCGATCATCCTGCTGTTCTTCGGCTGGGTCACCGGCGCACAGCTGCTGTTCGTCACCTACCGCCTGCGCGCCGGCAGCCCGTGGCGGCTGATGGCGATGATCATCCTGTCGCTCGTCATCGTCGTCGCCGGCTATACCTGGATCGGCCACGCGTTCGACCTTTTCCTCTATCCAGACCGCGCGTTCAGCGACCGCCTCTACGCGGCGGCCAGCATTCCGCTCGGGACCTTCGAGG
>JAAPAA010000356.1 GCA_012274165.1 Thiobacillaceae bacterium | reverse complement strand
TGCCTACATCGAGCCGCAGCATCTGCTGCTGGCGCTGCTGAATCAGGAAGGCGGCGGCGCGGCGTCCATCCTCGCGCGCGCGGGCGCGCAGGTGCCCGCGCTGAAAGCGGCGCTGACCCAAGCGCTGACCCGCCTGCCCAAAATCGAAGGCCACGGCGGCGAGGTGACGATCTCGCGCGACCTCAACAATTTGCTGAACCTGACCGACAAAGACGCGATGAAGCGCAACGATGCCTTCATCGCGTCCGAGTTGTTCCTGCTGGTGGCGATCGATGACAAGGGCGAAACCGGTCGTCTGCTGAAGCAGCACGGCGTCACCAAACCCGCACTGGAACAGGCGATCCAGTCGGTGCGCGGCGGTGAAAATGTGCAGTCGCAGGAAGCCGAAGGCCAGCGCGAGGCGCTTGCCAAATACACCCTCGACCTCACCGAACGCGCGCGCGAAGGCAAGCTCGATCCGGTGATCGGGCGCGACGACGAAATCCGCCGCGCGATCCAGATCCTGCAGCGCCGCACCAAGAACAACCCGGTGCTGATCGGCGAACCCGGCGTCGGCAAGACTGCCATCGTCGAAGGCCTGGCGCAGCGGATTGTGAACGACGAAGTGCCGGAAACGCTCAAGGGCAAGAAGGTGCTGGTGCTCGACTTGGCTGCGTTGCTGGCCGGCGCGAAATATCGCGGCGAATTCGAGGAGCGCCTGAAAGCGGTGCTGAAGGAACTGGCGATGGATCCCGGCCGCTACATCGTGTTTCTTGATGAGTTGCATACCCTGGTCGGCGCAGGCAAGGCCGAAGGCGCAATGGATGCGGGCAACATGCTGAAGCCCGCGCTGTCGCGCGGCGAGCTGCACCTGATCGGCGCGACCACGCTCGACGAATACCGCAAATACATCGAAAAGGACGCCGCGCTGGAGCGCCGCTTCCAGAAGGTGCTGGTGGATGAGCCCAGCGTCGAATCGACCATTGCCATTCTGCGCGGTCTGCAGGAACGCTACGAACTGCACCACGGTGTTGCCATCACCGATCCGGCGATCATCGCTGCTGCCGAATTGAGCCATCGTTACATCACCGACCGCTTCCTGCCCGACAAGGCGATCGACCTGATCGACGAAGCCGCCGCGCGCGTCAAGATGGAAATCGACTCCAAGCCCGAGGTGATGGACAAGCTCGACCGCCGCATCATCCAGTTGAAAATCGAACGCGAGGCAGTGAAGAAGGAAAAGGATGAAGCATCGAAAAAACGTCTAGGGCTGCTGGAAGGCGAAATCGAGCAACTCGGCCGTGAATCGGCCGATCTGGAAGAAGTCTGGAAAGCCGAAAAGGCCCAGGTGCAGGGCAGCGCCCACATCAAGGAAGAAATCGACAAGCTGCGCGGCGAGATGGTCGAGCTGCAGCGCCAGGGCAAGCTCGATAAAGTCGCCGAGATTCAGTACGGCAAGCTGCCGCAGCTGGAAGCGCAGTTGAAGCACGCCGAAGCGGCCGACACCAAGCCCGCGTTCAAACTGCTGCGCACCGAAGTCGGCGCCGAGGAAATCGCCGAGGTCGTCTCGCGCGCCACCGGCATCCCGGTCTCCAAGATGATGCAGGGCGAGCGCGACAAGCTGCTGCACATGGAAGACAAACTGCACAGCCGCGTGGTGGGGCAGGACGAAGCCGTGACGGTCGTCTCCGACGCCATTCGCCGTTCGCGTGCGGGTTTATCCGACCCCAACCGGCCGCTCGGCTCCTTCCTGTTCCTCGGCCCCACCGGCGTCGGCAAGACCGAGCTGTGCAAGACGCTGGCCGAATACCTGTTCGATTCCGCCGACCACATGATCCGCATCGACATGAGCGAATTCATGGAGAAGCACTCGGTCGCCCGCCTGATCGGCGCGCCGCCCGGCTACGTCGGTTACGAAGAGGGCGGTTATCTGACCGAAGCAGTGCGCCGCAAACCCTATTCCGTCATCCTGATGGACGAAGTCGAAAAGGCGCACCCGGACGTCTTCAACGTGCTGCTGCAGGTGCTCGACGACGGCCGCCTGACCGACGGCCAGGGCCGCACCGTCGATTTCCGCAACACCGTGATCGTGATGACCTCCAACCTCGGCAGCCAGATGATCCAGCAGATGTCGGGCGACGATTACCAAGTCATCAAACTCGCCGTGCTGGGCGAAGTGAAAACCTATTTCCGCCCCGAATTCATTAACCGTATCGACGAAGTCGTGGTGTTCCACGCCCTGGACGAGAAAAACATCGCCAGCATTGCGCGCATCCAGCTGCAAGGCCTGGAAAATCGTCTGGCGCAAATGGAAATGGGACTGGATGTCAGCGAAGCCGCCCTGGCCGAAATCGCCCGCGCCGGTTTCGATCCGTTGTACGGCGCGCGGCCGCTCAAACGCGCCATCCAGAGCGAGCTCGAAAACCCGCTGGCCAAGGAAATCCTGGGCGGACGTTTTGCCGCCAAGGACACCATCCGGGTGGACGTCCGCGATGGCGTGTTCAGCTTCGAGAAAGCGGCGACATCAACGGCATAAGCTCTCCCCAGGCTCAACGCTGGGGTAGCGGAAAAAAAGGGCCTGTGCTATCCAGGCCCTTTTAACGGGTGAGGCTGACGCATGGACATCCTGCCCCCTGATTTACTCGCTGATACCCATACCTCATGGGGCATTCTCTGGGCTGCTCTTGATCTGCCTGCCTGACATCACGTCTGCCAGCATGTAGTACTGTTGGAAACCCGATCGATCAGCCATGGAGTGTTATCCCGACATGCGTAACTGCGACTGTAGCCGAGCCCACGTCCTCATCAGCATTGTGCTCACGTTGTTCACTCCGCTGGCCAACGCCGAGGCCGTAACGGGCCGGGTCGTCGGCATTACGGACGGCGACACCGTGAGCCTTCTGGTCGAACGTCAGCAATACACCATCAGGATCGCTGGCATCGATGCCCCCGAACGCCATCAGGCCTGGGGTGAAAGATCGAAATCCAATCTCAGCCGGCTGTGCCTGAACCAGACGGCCGTCGCAGATTGTTCCAAAATCAGCCAACAGGGGCAGATGATCTGCAAGCTGACCGTGAAGGCTGTTGATATTGGCCTGGAACAACTCAAGGATGGAATGGCCTGGTGGTATATGGAACTGGCCAGGGAACAGCCCTCTGAAGTCCAGTCAGCCTATCAAAGCGCCGAACTCATGGCGCAGCTGAAAAGGCGTGGGCTGTGGAGAGAGACAAACCCCATGCCGCCTTGGGATTTCAGACGGGAAAACCGGGTATTCCCGGAACAAAGCGACCTCAGGTTTTAACCGATCAGGCTTCCCAGCCAGTCGCCAACCATCAGGCCAAAGCGTACAAGCCTTGATAGCCGACATAAAAGCCGACCAGCAGGATCAACGCGCCAGAAAAATACGGCGCTTTCCGAGCGAACTCACCGAAGCCGCTCCACCGCCTGGAAACGTGTTTCACGCTCAAGGCGGCCAAGGCTCCAGATGCCACCATCGTAAGCGCCAGACCGATGCTGAAGGACAAGACCAAGGTTGCGCCGAGCGCTATCTTCTTCAATTGCAGGCACAGCAGCAGCACGGTGATCGAGGCCGGGCACGGAATCAGTCCACCGGTCAGGCCGAACATGATGATCTGTCCGGTTGTAACTTCCCGATTGGCGAAGCGGTGGCGGATGTCGTTGGCGTGCGCCAGCTCGTGTGGGTCTTGGTAGCCGGGGGCCGACACATCCAGTCCTTCATAGTCCTTGATGGCGTGGTGATGGTGGTCGTGCTCGACGAACTCCACGTCATAGTCGTGGCTGTGATGCTCGTGGCCTAAACGCAGACGCGCGACGAACTCATGCGGTTCGGGTATCTCTTGCTGTGACTCAACAAAGCCTTCACGCTGCACGAAGGTGAACGTCTGACGGCTGCCGTCCGACCGTTCCGTTTCGATGCGCACCTGGTCCGCCGTCCAGACGTGGCCGTGCTTGCTCTCGCGATAGAGCCGAAAGCGCGGCGGCACCCCGTCCTCGAACACTTCCAGTCGCACCGTTCCGTGGCCTGTATCAATGCGCTTTATTTCCTCGTTGTGGTGCTCGTGATCATGTTCGTGATTGTGGAAGCAGGTGCGCTGTTGCCGCCACGTCCGCCATATCATCCATGCTGCGACAGCAATTATGAGCGCGGCGGATGCCACCTGGAAATATGGCTCAGTCGCTGCCGCGTTCCAGTTGCGGCCGAAGTACATGCCAGCCATCGCAACGGCCCACACCACGGCGGTATGGGAAAGCGTTGCTGATAACCCCAGTAGCACGGCCTGTGTCATCGTGCCGCGAATCGCTACGATGAAGGCTGCCATCATGGTCTTGGAGTGGCCCGGTTCCAGGCCGTGTAGTGCGCCCAACAGGATCGCGCTGGGGATGAATAGCCAGGCATTGCCCTGCTGTAGCAGGGTAGAAAATTCAGTCATGGGGAAGTGCCTTACAGGTATTTTGTGATGGCCTTGAACTCGCGGATGGTGTCGTCCGCGCTTTGGGTGCCTTCGCGCACCGCGTGTTCAAGACAGTGGTCGATGTGGTCGTGCACGAGGATCTTCTTGGCGTTTCCGACTGCGCTCTCGACCGCTTGAAGCTGCTGGGCGATGTCGAGACAGCCGCGTCCCTCTTCCAGCATGACGATGATGCTTTTGAGGTGGCCATCGGCGCGCTTGAGCCGCTTGATAATGTCGGGATGTGAGGCGTGAGTCGTCATGGCAATATCCTAACCTGGGGGATAGGATATTAGCGCAGAAGCTAAGTGATAGTCATTTGTTATGCGATTAACGTTGCTTTGCGAAGGTGATGGAAACGGTCCCCCCATCTGCGGAACAGACGCTCGACAACCGCGTTATGACCAACCATTCTGGGCCTATGGCGCTCTTCCGGATTTTCTAGAAGCGGACCTTTCTGGGTGTCCGTTATCTGCTGGAGGCAACTGGCCGCAAAGGCCGAAAAGCACTCAGCCGATTCCGGGAGCTCAGCGGCAGCATCTCTCCAGATAGCCGACCTTCATTGCTTCGAAATCTGAACGGCGGTTCGGGGTTGTACTCGGCCATTAACCCAAAAAACAGAGCCATTCGGCTCTGTTTTTCCTTCAGGTAAACCCGCTCACTTGTAGCTACATGCCGTATCCAGATCGCGCGCTACAACGCGCGTGAAATCTTGCGCACGGTCTCATCCTCGGGATGCGGTTCGATATGGAAACCCAGCGCGTCCACCAGCTTCAGCATGGAGTGGTTGGTTTTCAGCACTTCGCCTTCCATCGTCTTCAGTCCCTTGCCGCGCGCCACGTCCATCAGCACGTCCATGAGCTTGTGGCCAATGCCCTGCTTTTGCCACTGGTCGTTGACCACCAGGGCGAATTCGCAGGATTCGCCGTCCAGGTTGATGGCGTAGCGCGCCACGCCGAGTTCGACTTCCTTGCCATCAATCCCGGTCAGCGCCAGCAGTGCCATTTCTCGCGTGTAGTCGATCTGGGTCAGGCGCGCCAGCATGGTCGGCGACAGCTCGCTGACCGCATCCATGAAACGGAAATATTTGGCTTCCTCGGACAGGCTGCGCACGAACGTCTGGGTCAGTTCGGCGTCTTCCGGACGGATCGGCCGGATCAGCACGTCGTTGCCGTCGGGCAACTGCCAGTGCGTCACCAGATGCGCCGGATAGGGGTGGATCGCCATGTGGCCGTAGCGGTCGGCCGTCGGCACGCGCGGGGCGATGACGATGCGCGCATCCAGCGCCAGTGCGCCGTGTTCGTCCACCAGCAGGGGGTTGATGTCCAGTTCGGCCAGCCAGGGCAGTTCACACACCATTTCCGACAGGCGCAGCAGCACGTTTTCCAGTGCAGCCATGTCGACCGGCGGGCGGTTGCGGAACGGGCCCAGCAAGGTCGCAACGCGGGTGCGGCCGATCAGGTCGCGCGCCAGATAGTGATTCAGCGGCGGCAGGGTGACGGCGCGATCCTGGAACGCTTCGACATCGACGCCGCCGGCGCCGAACACGATCACCGGCCCCAGCACCGGGTCCGAGGTCATGCCCAGCAGCACTTCGCGCGCATGCGGACGCGCCGCCATGGGTTCGATGACGATGCCGTCGAGGGTGGCGTCGGGGCGCAGGCGCTTGACGTCGGCCAGCATTTCGCCAAACGCGGAACGCACCGCCTGGCCGCTCGACAAGCCCAGGCGCACGCCATTGACGTCGGACTTGTGGGTGATGTCCGGCGAGTTGATTTTCATCGCCACAGGGAAGCCCATCTGCTGCGCCATCAGCATGGCTTCCATCGGATTGCGCGAGATCAGGGTTTGTGCGATTGGAATGTGGAAGGCCGATAGCAGCGCCTTCGACTCTACCTCGTTCAACAGGTGGCGGCCGTGGGCGAGGGCGCTTTCGATGATCAGGCGTGCGCCTTCCACATCCGGCTCGGCCTCTTGCGACAGCGGTCCGGGCGTCTGCATCAGCTGGCGCTGGTTTTCGTAAAAGGCAGAGAGAAAAGAGAACACCTCCACCGCCGGTTCCGGCGTGGTGAAGTAGGGAATGCCAGCCTGTTTGAACAGCCGGCGGCCCTCGTGTACCTGCGCTTCGCCCATCCAGCAGGTCAGCACCGGCTTGCTCGAGCTCTTCGCCACCTCGATCACGGCCTGCGCCGCCTCGGTCGGCCTGGTCATGGCCTGTGGCGTCAGCATCACCAGCACGCCGTCGACGTTGTCGTCGGCGAGGCAGGCATCCACCGCCGCGCGGTACCGCTCGGCGCTGGCATCGCCGATGATGTCGAGCGGGTTGGCGTGCGACCAGTTGGCCGGCAGCACCGCGTTGAGCGTCTCGATGGTGGTTGCGGACAGCTCGGCCATGCGCACCCCCATGTCCACCGCGAGGTCGGTCGCCATGACGCCGGGACCGCCGCCGTTGGTGACGATGGCAAGCCGGTTGCCGGTGGGTTTGATGTGGGTGGACAGCGCCCGTGCCAAGGCGAACAGCTGCAGGATGGTGTTGACCCGCACCACGCCGGCGCGCCGCACCAGCGCGTCGAACACCGCATCCGAGCCCACCAGCGCGCCGGTGTGCGACTGCGCCGCCTTGGCCCCTGTTGCGTGGCGTCCCACCTTGAGCATGACGATGGGCTTGAAGCGCGCGGTTGCGCGCAGTGCGCTCATGAAACGGCGCGCATCGCGGATGCCTTCGATGTAAAGCAGGATGCCTTTGGTCTGGGTGTCAAAGGCGAGGTAGTCGAGGATTTCGCCGAAATCGAGGTCGGCCGATGCGCCGGTGGAAATTACGCTGGAAAAGCCGATGCCGTTGGTTTCCGCCCAGTCCAGCATGGCGGTGCACAGCGCGCCGGATTGCGACACCAGCGCGAGGTCGCCGACCAGGGTGGCGCCCTGGCTGAAGGTGGCATTCAGCCCGATGGACGGCCGCTGGATACCGAGACAATTGGGGCCGATGAAGCGGATGCCGTATTTCATGGCCACGGCCTTCACGGTTTCTTCCAGCGCCGCGCCCTTGGCGCCCACCTCGCGGAAGCCGGCCGACAGCACGATGGCATGGCGGATACCGCGCTTTCCGCATTCCTCCATGATCTGCGCAACGGTCGGCGCCGGTGTGGCGATCAAGGCCAGTTCGGGTGTGGCCGGCAATTCGCTGGCGTAGGCGTAGCAGCGCTCGCCAAAAATCGTCTCGTGCTTCGGATTGACCGGATAGACCTCGCCCTTGTAGCCGGCATTGCGCAGATTGCGGAACAGGATGCCGGCGACCGAATCCTCGCGTTCGCTGGCGCCGAAGACCGCTACCGAGCGGGCGTTGAACAGGGGATGCAGATAGTGTTGGGGCATGGTTTGATTACGTGGCTGCGGCGCAAATCGATCGGATCGGGGGCTGCCCATCCTAGGCCATCCGCTGTTACAGCGCCATCACGCCGGGCGTATAGTGGATTCATTCTCCCCCCTTGCCATGCCATGCACACCGCCTACATTACCCATCCTGCATGCCTCAAACACGACATGGGAGGCTGGCATCCGGAAAGTCCTGCGCGTTTGAGCGCTATCGATGACCAGTTGCATACCGCCCGTCTCTTCGACTACCTGGCGCATCACGAAGCGCCACGGGTCCACCGCAGCCAGCTGCTGCGGGTGCATGACGCAGCCTATATCGACTTCGTCGAAGCGGCTTCGCCCTACGCAGGCTTTCATGCGTTGGACCCGGACACCAGCATGAACCCGCATACCCTGGACGCGGCCTACCATGCGGCCGGCGGCGCGGTGATGGCGGTGGACCTGGTCATGCGCGGCGAGGTCGGCAACGCCTTCGTCGCCTGTCGTCCGCCCGGACACCATGCCACCCGCAACCAGGCCATGGGCTTCTGCATTTTCAACAATGTTGCCGTGGCAGCCGCGCATGCCCTGGAGGCGCACAACCTGGAGCGGGTCGCCATCGTCGATTTCGACGTTCACCACGGCAACGGCACCGAGGACATTTTCAGGAACGATCCGCGCGTGATGCTCTGCTCCACCTTTCAGCATCCCTTCTACCCGTTCTGCGGCGCCGACACTGCAAGCGAACATATCGTCAACCTGCCGCTGCCCGCTGGCACTACTGGCAAGGCTTACCGCGAAGCCTTCAGCGCCGGGGTCTTGCCGCGTCTCGAAGCCTTCCGCCCGCAGATGCTGTTTTTCTCCGCCGGGTTCGATGCGCACCGCGAGGATGACATGGCGCAGTTCGGCCTGGTTGAAGCGGATTACGTCTGGATCACGGAGCAGGTGATGGGCGTGGCAGCACGCCATGCCGACGGGCGCATCGTCTCGGTGCTGGAAGGCGGCTATGACCTCAGCTCCCTGGGGCGCAGCGTGGCGGCGCACATCAAAACCCTGGCGGATTTATGAGTCGGATCTGCTCAGTGCGCCTGGCCGAGCTGCTCAAGCAGGCTGTTCAAGGTGTCCTGCTCAGTGCGCACGCGAAAGAAGGCCCCCTCATCGTCGGCGCGCTCATCCAGCACCTCGCAGCGCGCGAATATTTCCCCGCGCAGTTGCTGGGCCGACCACGGCAGAAACAGCTCGGCCTCGACCAGATCGCGCTGGAAAAACGCCACGATCGCCTGGTGCAGCTTCGCCACGTCGTCAAGGCGGCGCGCACTCATCACGATGCAACCGGGGTACTCGGCGTGTAGCGCGGCCTCGCGTTCGGCTTGCGCCGCTGCGTCACCGACGTGATCGATCTTGTTGAAAATACGGATGCGCGGCACGTCCTGCGCGTCGATCTCCTTCAGGACTTCGTCGGTGGTTGCGATCTGCCGTTCAAAGCCGGGATCGCTTGCATCGATGACATGGAGCAGCAGCGACGCATCCAGCGCCTCGTCCAGTGTCGACTTGAACGACGCGACCAGCCCGTGCGGCAGATTCTTGATGAAGCCCACCGTATCGCTGACCAACACGCGCGGAATGCTCTCGGGGTAAAGCGTGCGCACCGTGGTGTCGAGCGTTGCAAAGAGCTTGTTGGCGACCAGCACCTCGCTGCCGGTGAGCGCACGCATCAGGGTGGACTTGCCCGCGTTGGTGTAGCCGACCAGCGCCACGCTGGCGAGCCCCTGGTGCGCTTGCCGCCGTGCGCGCTGCGTCTTGCGGTCCGCCTCCATCGCAGCGATCTCCTTCTGCAGCTCGGCGATGCGGTCGCGGATCTTGCGCTTGTCCAGTTCGGTGTGCGACTCGCCGGCGCCGCGCCCGCCGACGCCGCTGCGTTGCCGCCCCTGCGGTCCCGCGAGCTTGGCCGCCTCGCGCAGGCGCGGCGCCAGATAGCCCAGGCGCGCGATCTCCACCTGTGCGCGCGCAGCGGGGGAGCGCGCATTACGGTGGAAAATCTCGAGAATGACCATGGTGCGATCCATCACCTGGCAGCCCACCTCGTTTTCGAGGTGGCGCGCCTGCGACGGCGAGATTTCGTGGTCGACGAAGATCACGTCGATCGGGTCGGGCGAAACCAGCGGGGGCTCGTTGGCCATCCCTTCGACGACCGTGGAGAGGCGATACAAGGGGTTCATCGGCTCGCGGTCGGGCTCTTCTTTGTCGCCCGCTTCGCCCTTAACAAAATGGCGAATCTCCTGCCGCTTGCCCACGCCCAGATACGCTGTCGAGTCGAAACCGGCACGCTTTTGCGTGAACGTGCGGACAACCGTGAACCCCAGCGTCTTCGCCAGCTCGCGCAGCTCTGTCAGCGACGCCACGAACTCAACGTCGCTCACCCCCGCCAGCTGGACTGACGCCACAACGGCGTACTGGGGTTTTTCTTTGACTTCTTTTTGCATGCGGCGTGTGTTCTGTTGGTTGGGCGTAGCTGGGCATTATCCGCCAATGTAATCAGTCAGCTGAAGATGATTGGGAGAGTTAGTGTAGATGTCCGCAGGCCTTGGCAGTCACCCGCACACGGCCAGCGGCAGCCCAGGACGATGATTTCCGTAGAAAAGAGGCTTATTGCTTCCTATAGTAATTACCAGTCTGGATACTTTGTGGGGGTGTCATGTCAAGAGCATCTGAGTTGGTGAAATTGCCTGGCACTGTGGCCGCCAGTCTCTTTTCCAGAAAGGGTTTCCTGGAAGAGTTCGAGGGTGCATTGACCGAAGCCGAGGCTGGAGAAATGGTTCACCTGTGCGCGGCAATTACCCTGACCATGGAAATGCAGGGTCGTCTGTTGGGTCGCATGGCAGATCAATCCGGATGGGATAGTTGTTATGGCTGGATGACGTGGGGGCCTGAAATGTCCATTGTCACGATTCACGACAGCATGTGCATCGTGCAGGGTCAGCAAACCTCATTCAATCAGATGATCAAGGCCATGACGGAGTCGGCTGATACTGAAATCATCAAACCAGGTGGAAAAGGAGAGCCAAATGCCAATATTGGATGAGTTGATGTCTTTGCCCGGGGTATATGGTGCGATCGAGTTTGCCTGCACGGGCGAGCTAGGCCAGATGCGGGGTGATCTGGATCGTGATTTTGCCGAGTTGGTTGCCCAGATGTGTGCCGCCAATATGGCGATTTATCGCATGCAGGCCACGGGGTGGACAAAGCTGACGGGCCAGAAAGGGTTTCTGCCCGAACGCGGGTTTAGCTTTGTGACCCTGGATCACGTGGTCATGGGCATGAACGGCAACGCGGTTCTGGCGCACAGCAAGGATTTCGATTACGACGCGGCTTACCAGCGCTTCAATTCCACAGTCTGAATCCGGCTTGTAAAAGGAGAATTGCACCATGTCAGATTTGGAAAGCCTGTCTGTGCTCAAGGGTGTTGTTGCCGCAATCCGTTTCTTTGACGACGGGACGCTGGCAGAGGCTGCAGGTCAGCTGGACGAGGTCGATATGCAACTGGCGGCAGAGTTGTGTTATGCGAATGGTCGGATCACGCACCATAACAGCGATATTCTGATGACCCTATCCGGCACACAGGGTTGGCCGCCTCGGGGCTGGATGATGATGGGTGATGAACTATCCATTTGTGCAGTTGCAGAAGTGGCCTGTTTTGTACGCAATCGCGAGGTGTCTTTCAACGAGGTGTTTCGCAGCTTGACTGAACTTTCCCAAAAGTAAGCTGGCCGGATATGTGTGTAACTCGGCCATTTCCACGTCATTCAACACTCCAGTAGAAGTACAGCTGAGCCAGTCGACCGCTACCAACCTTGGCCTGCCGAGTCTGGGTTTGCCCTGTGGTCTCGGCGGTAATTTTGTAGCGGCCGGGCACCAGCTTGACGAAGAACCAGGGGCCATCCGACACGGCTTCGAGCACTTTTTGGCCCTTCATATTCATGATCGAAAGCTTGACGTCCGCAAGGTAGGACCCTGAACCTTTCTCGGCAAAAACAAGTTTCAGGTTGTAATCGCCGCTTACTTGGTTCAGCGCCTGGCGTTCCTCCAGGCCGTTCCCGCCGCTGACATAG
Source organism: Thiobacillaceae bacterium (assembly GCA_012274165.1). Lineage (GTDB taxonomy): Bacteria > Pseudomonadota > Gammaproteobacteria > Burkholderiales > Thiobacillaceae > Thiobacillus. The sequence goes on along the minus strand of JAAPAA010000356.1, from coordinate 1,842 downwards.
GTGATGCCCTCTTCGGTGACCGGTTGGAGATCAGGTTCGCTTGAATCAGCCGCACCAGCAAGCAACGGGCCAGACAAGCCTAAGATCAGTATCCAATGTGCAAGGTTTTTGAGTTTCATCATTGCCTCCTGTTGTGAAAGCCACGTCTAGAAACATTGGGGCAGCTCCGGCAGAAAGGTCACTCACAAGTTGACTCCGTGAGCTGCAGCACTGCTTCACACTGTGTTTAATCACTGGCTAAGCCCCCTGTTTGGCAGGTCTCGATTGATACACAATAGACCATGAGAAACGTCGGGGGGTCTATTTGGCTACGCCGCCGCGAGGCTTGTAGAACACATGCGCGCCGATCTCGACCGTCCTGATGTATTCCGCGGACCAACTGGGGTTGACTTTCCGCTCGTGGAAATACAATGCCCCACCGGTTCGGTCCGCAAGTTGCCGATTGAGCGCTTTTCGAGAAATTTCCTTGGCGATTGCATAGGATTTATCCTCCTCAGCGTCATCCGAACGGCCATCGCACCACCATGAGAACTGGCAGGCACCCTGCTCGTGGCCTTGCCTGACAACTTCACAGATCGTGTTTGGAAAGCCCTCATGGCCAAGCCTGTTCATCACAACATTGGCAATGGCTTCCATGCCGGCAACGCCCTCGCCCTTGGCCTCCCAGTAGATGGTGCGTGAAAGACAGGTGATCGCATCGTTCAATGGCTTTTCGCCGACCGGGTCGACCGCCTGCACTTCCGGCTTCGTGATGGTTTCGGATCGAGTAGGGCGCGCCTTGCTGCCGGTGGCCGCAGCGTTTTGCTCCAGCACCTCCGCCTTGTTCTCCGCAGCTTCCGCCTTTTGTGCACGGTCAGCCGCGCTCGCCTGGTCCACGAGAAGGATTGCCGCTAGGCAGGTCGCAACCCATATCTGGCGCATAGTCGAACCTCCTTGATGAATCACACAGGGCCTCACACCCACGCGATACGTCCGATGGGTCATTTGTGCCAAGCGCTTGTTCAAGAGACCCAATGGTCCGGACATTTATCAATATAGATAAAAGTGTTGCATCGACCAGTTGAGAGCGCCGCTGCTGAACGGACATTCGACGGATATGCCATGACCGACACTTCAGGATCGAAAGCGCCAGTTCGACATCTTTGTAGCGGACATTGATGAGTGTCCGGTTGTGGTGGGTCATAACTGACCGAAATGGCTGGACTTAAACGTGGTCAGCCTGGATCAACTAACGAGATATCTTCGGGTTGTTTTCTGAGTCAAGATGACAGCAGTCATCCATTGATAATGGAAGCGATGCTGCCTCCTTGAACCTATCATGCAATCTACGGATTGGCGGCGCGCTCGGAAATACACCCGTATTCGCCCATCTCGAATTCACGGCACACCCATGGCCGATTTTCGTAAATCGTGCACTTCATGGTGTTTCGGTTGAGGGCTGCACACCAGCCATCTTCCAGGCGCCCCATGGTCTGGCAGCCCCACTTGTCCAGCTCGATAAAATGATCGGGCACGCCGGTATCGGTAATCAGCATCACCTCCAACCGGCAGCAGCAGGCCTTGCAGTTTGCACAGGTCACTTCAGATTCAGGCAGGGGTGTCGCTTCGATAGTCATCAATTGCAGTTCATTTTGGTTATGGGTAACTATCTGCACAGCCTTCTAATTAACGAGGAGCTGCACAAGTTGGATTGGGCAAGCTGCCATGGGACGGTAACGCCGCAAAACCCAAAAAGAAAACGCCGTCACGTGGACGGCGTCAAGATACTACAGAGGAATTCGTGGTGGAGGCGGCGGGAATCGAACCCGCGTCCAAAAGCCCTCTACAGACAGTTCTACATAC
>JAAPAA010000355.1 GCA_012274165.1 Thiobacillaceae bacterium | reverse complement strand
TGTCGTCTACTCACCCGCGCTCAGGGTCGTACCGCCCCCGGAAGAGGGAGGCCGTTGTTGTAAAGCCGCAGAAGCGGCAACAACCTCCCCCCCCCCGGCTTGAAAGCCAAGCTTAAAAAAGCGGCCCCAGGTGGAGGAAGAGCGTGCTTGATCCCCCCTCGGCAAAACCCACCCCCAGATACAAGGCCCCGATCGGCGTGTCTGCACCGAAGAACACGCTGCCATTGATCGCCCCGCTACTGAATCCAACATCGCTGCTGTCCTGCCAGGCGTTGCCATACTCGATCGATCCGCCGACATAACCGGGCAGGAATTTCGCATCCACAATGCGCCGGAAGTACATGAGGGTGGCCACCCCGACTTGCTGGCCGCTCAACTGGTTCGGGCGATAGCCCGAGAGGTTGAGAAAACCGCCGGTGCGGAACAGGCTCTCCGGCGGAGCGTCGTTGTCGAGCGTGCTGTCAAAATGGAACATCCCGACGAAATGGTTCCGCCCCTGGGTATAGGCCTGGCTATAGCTCAGCAGCATCTGATTGAAATTCTGGTCCGCGCCCAGCGACTCTTGGCTGGTGATCAGGCCCAACTGGCCCTTGCGCCCGCTGCCGGGGAAATAGACGCTGTCCAGCGTATCTACAGCGAACTGCGCATAGGCTTGCCCAAGCCGGAAATCACTTGCCAGACCCGGAGTGCCGATAACCGTATCGACAGTGCCTTTGCTCCAGACCAGACCGAGGCGCGCCTGGCCCCATGTGCCGAACTCACGGCCGGCGGCCAGATCAATCAGCGCCCGCGAAACGTCGTACTGGGCGATGGCGCTGTCGCCGTCGTAGACGTTATATTGATTGCTCGACCAGCCTGCCCGGGTGTTGATAAAGTAGCGCGAGGCTGGATCGAGCGGCTGATACCACTCGGCAACGACCGCCGGATCCTGGCCGATCTGCAAGCCCAGCCGGATCTCGCCGTTCAGCGAGTTGATGGCCGTGCGGGAATACAGCACCCCCAGATTGTAAGAACTTTCGTCGCTGAAATTAGAGGCCAGTTCAACACCGAATTGGAGATAGTTAGGGCCCCAGGATTTTTCCTTGACGTGCAATACCAGGCCTGTCTTGTCGCCCTCTTCCACCACCTCATAGCGCACGGTCTCGAACACATCGAGGCCATATATTTCACCTATTTCCTTATCCAGCAGTGCGCTGTTCAACGACTGGCCGGGCTGGAGGGTGATATGCGACAGAATGGTCGCGTCGCCAATGCGGGACTGGTTGTCGATGCGCACGAAGTCGATGACCGGCACCTTGGCTGGCACCGCTCGCCTGTCCGCAAACTGCGTGTAATGCGCCAGATCGACCGACAATTTCTGGAGAGCGGGGAGCATTGCACGGGCAGCCTGCTCGCCTATCTTGATCCCCTCGCCGGCCCGGTCGAAATCGCCGCTGCCCAGGTCGCCCAATTGGGGCTTGATCAAAATATCGGAAGGCTTCAGCGTGGCCAGTTGCTGCTCCACGTTGCGCTCGGAGAGGATATTGGTGAGTTGGGTCACCACATCGAGCGCCCCCATGATTTGATCGCGCTTGTACAGGCCGCTGCCGACATCGACCACGATCAGCACATCGGCCCCCATGTCGCGTGCCACGTTCACCGGCACGTTATTGGATACCAGCCCGTCCACCAGCAGCCTGCCGTTGATCTCCACCGGATCGAATGCACCGGGAACCGCCATGCTGGCGCGAATGGCGCGTGCCAGTTCGCCGGATTGCAATACCACCGCCTGCCCGGTTTCGAGATCCGTAGCGACCGCGTGGAACGGAATCGGCAGCTTGTTGAAGTCATGGATACTGGCAGCATGCAAGGTCAGGCGGCTGAGCTGCAAATCGAACTTCTGTCCATGAAGGTAGGCCAGCGGAGTTTTCATATCGCCGTCGCTAAACCCCAGCTTGGGCTTGACCATATACAGGTTGTCATCGAGCTTGCGGCGAAACGAACGGTTGGTGCGTGGCGGCGCATCCTGGAAGGTGTCGTCCCAATCGATGGTTTGCAACTCGCGCCCGATTTCATCCGGGCTCATGCCCGACGCATACAGCCCGCCGACGATGGCGCCCATGCTGTTGCCAGCAATGTAATCGATGGGAATGTGCAGTTCCTCCAGTACTTTCAGCACCCCGACGTGCGCCGAACCGCGCGCGCCGCCGCCGCCCAGCACCAGGCCGATCTTCGGGCGCTGCGTCTGGCTTGATGGCTGAGTAGCCGGGCTGGTTGACTGCGTAGCAGCGGCCTGGGCAGGGCTGCATAGCGTTGCCAGCCAGACGACAGCGATTAACGCGGCAGGTAGCATCGGCCGGCTGCGGGATAAAACAGATTGGGTGGACATCGCGTTTCTAAACTGGAGTTCGGACGGCGACGATTATAGGGCCCAGTCCGTGCCGCCGTTATCCTGGTGGCGGCCCGCCAGGCGGCTCACAGTACAATCCGGCGCAATCGCACCGTCACTGAGCACTTTGCCATGATCCGATTTTTCAAACTGCTCGGCCGTCTGAGTCTGTGGACATTCCTGCTGACCCTCACCATCTGGGGCTGCGCCGCGCTGTGGTTTGACGGTCCGGCCTCGCGCCTGCTGGCCGGTCTGCTCGCACTGGCCTACGCGCTGACCACGCTGGCGCTGCTGATTCTGTTGCGCCCCAGACGGCGTGCGCTTGCCGCCGGCGTGCTCCTGTTTGCCGTGTTGCTGGTCTGGTGGCTCAGCCTGCCGCCGAGCAATGATCGCGACTGGCAGCCGAGTGTGGCGCAGCTTCCCTCGGCGGAGATTCACGGCGACAAAATCGTCATCCGCAACCTGCGCAATTTCGACTACCGCAGCGAAACCGATTTCACTCCGCACTGGGAAACCCGCCGCTACGACCTGTCCAGACTGCGCGGACTGGATCTCTTTGTCATCTACTGGGGCTCGCCCAGCATCGCCCACACCATCCTCAGCTGGCAATTCGACGACGGCCAGCATCTGGCGGCGTCGATCGAGACCCGATCCCAAACGGGTCAAAGCTATTCCGCCGTGCGCGGCTTTTTCCGGCAATACGAGCTTTACTATGTGCTGGCCGACGAGCGCGACGTGATCGGCCTGCGCACCAACCACCGGCATGAAGACGTCTATCTCTACCGGTTGCGCACCCCGCCTGCGCGCGCCCGCGCGCTGCTGCTGGATTATCTGAAAACGGTCAATCATCTGGCCAGCCAGCCCGAGTGGTACAACGCCTTCAGCCACAACTGCACGACCACCATCCGCCTGCACGCAGGCAACGCCATGGGCAAGATTCCGCTGGACTGGCGCTGGCTGGCCAATGGCTACCTGGACACGCTGCTCTACGAAGACGGCGTGATCAATCGGAGTCTGCCTTTTGCCGAGCTCAAGTCGCTGAGCTACATCAACTCCCGCGCTCAGGCGGTGCCGCTGGATGGCGACTTTTCCAATGCAATCCGCAAGGGGCTGCCGTCGCGGCCGGCTCCGCCAGCAATCTGATCGGATAAATCCTGTAAGCAGCTTGAGCGACCGCACCTTGACCGGAATAACACGATAACCGAGCCCGCCTCAAGGAGACTGCCAGCCCCAATCCGCCAGACTGACGCCAGTTGGCGCAGCAGCGCTATCCCCTGCAGTCCATATTGGCGCCCTGTTCACCACGCTGATCGAGCTGTCCGGGGGGTGCTCGGCTGGTACAACCATTTTCAGAACACACGCATGCTCATGGTGTCATCCAGCAAGCTGTCGACCGCATCAGCGCGGAGCTGGAAGACACCGTCGTCGGAATTCGCGCGCGGCCATCACGAAAAAATGGACGGCATCGGCTACCCCAGCGTCTGCTGCACAATGACATGAACTGGACGGCACGCATGCTCGGTTTGATCGGCTTGGTTCGCCGTGACTTGCCCAAAGACACAAATCCCCACATACTCGCCGCACCGGCAGCTGAGCGTTCTCAGCTGATTTTTTTGCCCGATTCCACTACCCAGTATCGAATCCACTGTGGCGCCTTCCAGCACTTCACTGATCGACCTGCCCGACCTGCGACTCGACAATGCGTGCGCGCTGCTGGCGCACGACGCCAGAAACGGCCAGCCGGAACACGGCGAATCCCCCACCGATTACTTGCAGCGGGTAATCGACAGCCTGTGCGAGCTTTCGCTCAAGGATCCGTTGACCGGCCTCGGCAACCGCCGGAATTTTCACTCGGCGCTTGAACGTCAAATCGAAACGGTTGCACGTTCCGGTGAATCGGTTCTGCTGTTGATGCTGGATATCGACCACTTTAAAAGCATCAATGACACCCATGGCCATCTGGCCGGCGATCAGGTGTTGCAGGCGATTGCACAATGCCTGGCACGCTGCGTGCGCCCAGTGGATACGGTCGCCCGCTACGGCGGGGAAGAGTTCGCCGTCATACTGCCCAATTGCCGTCCGCTGTTCGGACTCGCCCTGGCCGAACGCATCCGACAGGCCGTAACCGAGCTCTTGGTACCGGTTGGGCCCATGCTCAACATCCAGGCCACGATCAGCATCGGCGGCGCCTATGCACCCGAATGGGTGCGTTCCACCGCCGAACTGTGGATCGAGCGCGCCGACACCCAGCTCTATCGCGCCAAATCCAATGGCCGCAATCAGGCCTGCATCGATCAACCCCAAGAGCTTTCGGTTAGCGCGGAAGAAAAAGGCTTGCTGTTCAGCCACCTCGCCACGGACGAAGCAAACCCGTTTGAGTCCGGCCCGGGCAACGTCACAAACCGAGTAAACGCATGAACGATGTACTAACCCCCTCCACGCCAACCCCGGACGCCGCCCAGGTGCCCCTCAAACCGCTGGGCAAGGTGCTCGCCGTCACCAGCGGCAAGGGCGGCGTCGGCAAAACCTTTGTTTCCGCCAATCTGGCGGCCGCACTCGCCAAGCGCGGCCACAAGGTGCTGGTGCTCGACGCCGACCTCGGGCTGGCGAATCTCGATGTGGTGCTCAATCTCTATCCCAAAATCACCTTGCATGACGTGTTCACCGGCAAAGCCAAGCTGGAAGAAGCCATCCTCCCCGCGCCGGGCGGCTTTTTCGTGCTGCTGGCGGGTTCGGGGATGGTTGAGTATTCACGCCTGACGGCCGAAGTGCGCAACGAGTTTCTGCGTGTGATGAACAGCCTGGTGCCGAATTACGACGTGGTGATACTGGACACCGGCGCGGGCATTTCCGACGTCGTACTGTTCGCGGTTTCGCTGGCGTCCGAGGTACTGATGGTGGCGACGCCGGAGCCCACTTCGCTCACCGATGCCTACGCCACCATCAAGGTTCTGGTGGGGCAGCAGCAGCGCCAGACCGTACGGGTCATCATCAACCAGGCGACCCGCCCCGGCAGCGGTGCGGCAATCACCAATCAGCTACAGCAGGTGCTCGACCGCTTTGTCGTGACCGGACTCAACCAGCCGATTCGCCTGATTCACCTGGGCGACATCCCGATTGACCCCGAAGTACGCCAGGCCATCATGCGCCGCCAGCTCATGATGCAAGCCACCCCCGGTTGCCCTGCCGGGCTGGCCCTCACCCAGATCGCCCGCAACCTGGAAGACAGCGTCATTCCCTGCCACGCGTAAGGTACAACAGCCTGATTCGCGGCTTCCCGGCTTTATTGCGACGTCGGGGTGGCCCGCACCAGCGCCATCACCCGATCCGGCTCCATCCTCAGCAAATCGCCGATTGCATGATAGTCATCCGGCAAGGCCGCGTTATCCCAGCCTTGCGCTGAATGGCGCGCCAGATTGACCGCCAGGGTGACATTGCGCACCCGGGACGTTTGCGCCAATGCCGGATCCAGCACATTTTGCAGCAACTCGGGCAGATGCCAGTCGATCGCCAGCTGGCGCTGCAATTCCACTCCGGTAAAACCCAGTATCCGCTTTTGCACCTCCGCGCTGCGTAAAGACGAATCGGCTTGCTGCAGCCGGCGAATATCAAGCATTTGTACCGGGCTGAAACACCACATCAACATCTCGGTCACATGCGAGAGCAAGGTGGAAACGTGCACCTCTTCCGCATGCAGATCGTGCAAACGCAAGGCCCAGTCATACGCGTAATACGCCGAACGCTGTGCGCGCCGCACGGTTTGCAGCAGTTGCACCAAGGCGTCCATATGGCCTTGCAGCATGTCTTCCACGACCGGGATGGCAGGCACTTCGCGAAAAAAGGTATCAATACCCAGCATCAGCAGGGCCTGCTTCACGTCAACCAGTTCATATTTCTGGTTGCGATGTTTGTGCGTCTGCATGAACCGCAGCAACTTGACCGTCATCAGCGGATCGTCAGTCACCACGTTGGCAATGCTGCGCGGATTGAGCAGCGACTCGTCAGCGCGCAGGCGCTCCAGTTCGCGCGCACTGCTTTTCAGCACAGGAATATCTGCCTGTCTTAAATATGCAAGCCAGCTTGCCAAGCCTTTTGTATGCTGCGACATCTTGACCCTCCCCCGGGCTGTTTCCTGAAGCTTCAGGCAATTGACACTAACCCATGATACGAAACGGCATTTCAGGTGCTGCACTTTAATCTGAGGTCTCCCGTGCGTGAGTGTGAGTCCATTCCACAGCCAAACACCCCTACAATTCCGCTTCCCGCACCAGGCCTTTTGTATGCCCAAGCCCATCGACCCCAGCTGTTTTGACCCAGACTGCCGTGCCTGTCCACGCCTGGCCGACTTTCTCGGCGCGGTGCGCACGCAGCATCCCGATTACCACGCGCGCCCGGTGGCGCCCTTTGGCGACGCAGCACCACGCCTGCTGATTGTCGGCCTTGCACCGGGGATGCATGGCGCCAACCGCAGCGGACGGCCGTTCACCGGTGACCATGCCGGGATATTGCTGTACCAGACCCTGCACCAGTTTGGCTATGCCAGCGCGCCGCAATCGGTATCCGCCGACGATGGCTTGCAGCTGATTGGCTGCCGCATCACCAATGCAGTGAAATGCCTGCCGCCCGCCAACAAGCCCGAGCCTGCCGAAATCCGCGAATGCAACCGCTTTCTGGCCGCCGAGCTCGCTGGATTGCCCGGGCACGCCAGCATCCTTGCGCTGGGCCAGATCGCGCATCAGGCGGTGCTGCGCGCACTCGGGCTCAAGCTCAGGGATTACCCCTTCAGCCACGCCAGCAACTACCGCCTGCCCGACGGCCGGCGACTGGTCAGCAGCTACCACTGCTCCCGCTACAATACCCAGACGCGCCGCCTCACGCCGGAGATGTTCGCGGCGGTGTTTACGCAAATCCAGACCCAGGAGTGACCATGCCCGTCGTCACCATCAAGCTCGCCGGCACGCTGACCCGCGAACAGAAGCAGAAAGTTGCCGAGGAAATCACTGCCACGCTGGAGCGCCACGCCGGCAAGCCGGCGTCGTATACCTATATCGCGTTCGAGGAACTGCCGGACGAAAACTGGGCGATTGCCGGCAAGTTGCTGGACGAGGACTGATGGTTTAAACGTGAGCGTCGACAAGGACTTTCTCGCCTCGCTGCCCACCCTGCCCGGCGTCTACCGCATGATCGACGCCGCGAATGCGGTGCTTTATGTCGGCAAGGCAAAGGATCTGAAAAAGCGCGTCTCCAGCTATTTCCAGAAAACCGACCAGAGCCCGCGCATCCGCCTGATGCTGAAAAGCGTCGACCACATCGACACCACGGTGACGCGCACCGAGGCCGAAGCGCTGCTACTGGAAAACAACCTGATCAAGGGCCTGAAGCCGCGCTTCAACATCCTGTTCCGCGACGACAAGTCCTACCCGTACCTGCTGCTGACCGGGCATCGCTTTCCGCGCCTGGCGTATTTTCGCGGCACGCCGAAAAAGCAGGATCAGGCATTCGGCCCTTACCCCAATTCCTACGCGGTGCGCGAAAGCATCCAGTTGCTGCAGAAAGTGTTTCAGCTGCGTAGCTGCGAGGACACGGTGTTCGCCAATCGCTCGCGACCCTGTCTGCTGCATCAGATCAAGCGCTGCACCGCGCCGTGCGTCCAGCGCATCACGCCTGAAGCCTACGCGCGCGATGTCGACGCCGCGGCCCAACTGCTACACGGCGCAGCCAACACCCTGACCGAGCAGATCACCGCGCAAATGAATTCCGCCGCCGCCGCGCTCGACTTCGAAACCGCCGCCCACCTGCGCGACCGCCTGCGCATGCTGGCCACGGTGCGCGAAAAGCAGTTCGTCGACACCACCGGCAGCGAAGCCGATGCCGATGTCATCGCGGTGGCTGAAGTCGCCGGGGTGATCGCGGTCAACCTGACCATGATCCGCGGCGGGCGGCACCTGGGCGACCGCAGTTTTTTCCCGCAGCACGGCGAAGGCGCCACGCTGGCCGAAGCGCTGGAAGCGTTTATTGCCCAGCATTACCTTGATCACCCCATTCCATCGCGCATCCTGATCAGCGAAGCGATCGATACCGACGCGCTGGAGTTGGCCCTGTCCGAGCACGCGCACAAGAAAATCAGCCTGCAACACCGCGTCACCGCCCAACGCCGTGTCTGGGTCAGCATGGCCGAAGCCAACGCGCGCCTGTCCGCCGAGCGCCGCAGCACCGAACGCAGCAACCAGTCGCAGCGGCTCGCCGCGCTGCGCGACACGCTCGACCTGCCTGCACTCAACCGGATCGAGTGCTTTGACATTTCGCACACCATGGGTGAAGCGACGATCGCCTCGTGCGTGGTGTACGAAGGCGACGACCTCAAGAAATCCGATTACCGGCGCTACAACATCAGCGGAATCACCCCGGGCGACGACTACGCCGCGATGCACGCCGCCCTGGTTAAACGCTTCCAGAAAAGCGCGGAAGAAAACGGCGTATTGCCCGACTTGCTGCTGATCGACGGCGGCAAAGGCCAAATCAGCACGGCGGTGGCGGCGATGACCGAACTCGGTCTGGGCGACGTCCTGCTGCTCGGCGTCGCCAAGGGCGAAGCGCGCAAACCCGGCCTGGAGACGCTGATTTTCCCCGACGGCCGCGAACTGAACCTTGCCAAAGACCATCCCGGCTTTCACCTGATTCAGCAGATCCGCGATGAGGCGCATCGCTTCGCCATCACCGGCCACCGCGCCAAACGCGGCAAAGCACGCATGCAATCGACTCTGGAAGACATCGCCGGAATCGGCCCCAAGCGCCGCAAACAGCTGCTCGAACACTTCGGCGGACTGCAGGGCGTGCGGAATGCCGGTGTCGATGCTCTTGCTACAGTCAGCGGTATCAGTCGAGAATTGGCGGAAACCATTTATCGCACCCTGCATTGATGCCCCTCAATCTTCCCAACCTGCTCACCTGGCTGCGCATCCTTCTCATCCCCGTCATGGCCGGGGTGTTCTATCTGCCGCAAGGCTGGGTGACGCCACTCGATGCCAATATGCTGGCCGCGCTATTTTTTGGGGTGGCTGCGCTGACCGACTGGCTGGACGGCTATCTGGCGCGCGCGCTCGGACAAACCTCGGCGTTCGGTGCGTTTCTCGATCCGGTCGCCGACAAACTGATGGTCGCTGCCGCGCTGATCGTTCTGGTTGATCTTGGCCGCGTGGCGCCGTTGATCGCACTCATCATCATTGGGCGTGAAATCACCATTTCGGCCCTGCGCGAATGGATGGCCAAGGCAGGCAAGTCTGCCAGCGTAGCGGTGTCCTTTGTCGGCAAGTTGAAGACAGCTGCGCAAATGATTGCCATCGTGCTGCTGCTCTATGCCACCCCGTTCGCCGGCCTGCCCATTGCGTTCATCGGCACCCTGCTGATCTGGATCGCGGCACTGCTCACCCTGATCTCGATGGCGTATTACCTCATGATGGCCGCGCGCGCATTGCAAAATAATTGACGAATACCCCGGCAAACCTGTTGACAGCAAAAACCTGAATCCGCATAATGCGCAGCCTTCAACGCGGGAATAGCTCAGCTGGTAGAGCGCGACCTTGCCAAGGTCGAGGTCGGGAGTTCGAACCTCCTTTCCCGCTCCAGCATTCCGGGGAAAACAGAAGGCTAAGTCCGGACGTTTTCCCCTTTTCAATTACAATTAAGCGGTATTTGGCGCGATAGCAAAGCGGTTATGCACCGGATTGCAAATCCGTGTAGGTCGGTTCGACTCCGGCTCGCGCCTCCAGATTCGAAGCCGACTACCCGATTCGCCCGGATGGTGAAATTGGTAGACACAAGGGACTTAAAATCCCTCGCCAGTGATGGCGTACCGGTTCAATTCCGGTTCCGGGCACCATCTCCACTTTGGTCTTGTGGCTCAGGTGGTATAATTTCGCCGCTTGATTATTTGTTTGTTTAGTTGTTTTGCATCAATGGGCGTTTCGCCCATTTTTTATTTGTATTTCACCGTATGGCTTTGCCCTGCGGCACAACAGTGGATTGTCGATGATGGATTTGCCCACCCGCCTGGAACCCGTGCTTGCCGGACTCGGTTACGAGTTGGTGATGCTGGAGCGTGCCGGCCGTGGGCAATTGCGTCTGTTCATCGACAAACCGGGCGGCATCACGATTGACGACTGCGTGGCGGTGAGCAATCACCTGACCCACCTTTTCACGGTCGAAAATATCGACTATGACAGACTGGAAGTCTCCTCGCCCGGGCTTGATCGGCCGCTGGTCAAGCCGCAGGACTATGTTCGATTCGCGGGTGAGCAGGTCACGCTCAAGCTGCGGGTGCCGCTGAACAATCGGCGTCGCCCCAATGGCCAGCTGGTTGGGCTGGAGAATGATGTTGTGAAATTGATTGTCGATGGCACGGAAGTATCGGTTGATTTAAGAAATGTGGATGTTGCCCGCCTCAGGCCCATGGTCTAGGCGAAGCAGGCTGGAGAAAATATGAGCCGTGAAATGTTAATGCTGGCCGATGCGCTGGCACGCGAAAAGAACGTAGACAAGGAAGTGGTGTTCGATGCGCTGGAGCAGGCGCTCGCCTCCGCCACCAAAAAGCGCTTCAAGGACGAATCCGATGTGCGCGTGTCGATCGACCGTGACTCCGGCGATTACGAATCCTTCCGCCGCTGGCAGGTCGTGACCGAAGCTGAGCTCGAATCAGAGGGCTATCAAATCCTGCTGATCGATGCGCAGGACAAGCATCCCGATATCGAAATCGGCGACTACATCGAAGAGCCGCTCGAAAACATCGAATTCGGCCGCATCGGTGCGCAGGCCGCCAAGCAGGTGATCCTGCAAAAGATCCGCGATGCCGAGCGCGAGCAGATCATCAGCGACTTCCTTGACCGCAAGGAACATCTGGTCAATGGTGTGGTGAAACGCATCGACCGCGGCAACGCCATCATCGAATCCGGCCGCGTCGAAGGCTATCTGCACCGCGACCAGATGATCCCGCGCGAGAACCTGCGTGTCGGCGACCGCGTGCGCGCCTTTCTGCTGCGCATCGACCGTGGCGTGCGCGGCCCGCAGGTGGTGCTGTCGCGCACCGCACCCGAATTCATCATGAAGCTGTTCGAGCTGGAAGTGCCCGAGATCGAGGAAGGACTGCTGGAAATCAAGGCAGCCGCCCGCGACCCCGGCCTGCGTTCCAAGATCGCGGTGGTGTCTCACGACCCACGTATCGATCCGATCGGCACCTGTATCGGCCTGCGCGGTTCACGCGTCACCTCGGTGACCAACGAATTGGCTGGCGAGCGCGTGGACATCATTCACTGGTCGGCCGAGCCTGCGCAGTACGTGATCAACGCGCTGGCCCCCGCCGAAGTCAGCTCCATCGTGGTGGATGAAGACAAGCACAGCATGGACGTGGTGGTAGAGGAAGAGCAGCTGGCGATGGCCATCGGCCGTGGCGGTCAGAACGTGCGCCTGGCGTCCGAGCTGACGGGCTGGGATCTCAACATTCTGTCGCGCGCAGCGGCGGAAGAAAAACAGACCGCCGAAAGTGGCAAGACGCTCGCCCTGTTCATTGCGAAACTCGACGTCGACGAGGAAGTTGCCCAGATTCTGGTGGATGAAGGCTTCTCCACACTGGAAGAAGTCGCGTATGTTCCACTCAACGAGATGCTCGAAATCGATGCGTTCGACGAAGACCTGGTCAACGAACTGCGCACCCGGGCACGCAATGCCCTGCTGACCGCAGCCATCGTGGGTGAAGAAGAAGTCGAGGCCTCGGCGGGCGACCTGCTTTCGCTCGAAGGCATGGATGCGGAAACCGCTCGTCTGCTCGCCAGTCAAGGCATACACACCACTGAAGACCTGGCCGATCTGGCAAGCGATGAACTGATCGAGCTGGTTGCAATGGATACCGGTCGCGCCAATCAATTGATCATGGCCGCACGCGCGCCGTTGATCGCCCAAGGCTGAGAGTCACGAGGATTGCATGAACGTTGAACAATTCGCCCAGGAACTGAAACTGCCCCCCCTTCTGCTGCTTGAGCAGCTGAAAGCGGCAGGCGTCAGCAAGAACGATATCGCTGACACCATGTCAGAGGCAGACAAGTCGCACTTGCTCGACTATCTGCGCAAGGTACATGGCGGCGGAGCTGAGGTCAGCAAAACCAAGATCACCATCACGCGCAAGCAGACCGGCGAGATCCGCAAAACCGACAGCACCGGAAAATCGCGCACGATTCAGGTCGAGACGCGCAAATCGCGTACCTACGTCAAGCGCGATGCCAGCTCGCCGGCAGCCGAGGCTCAACCCGTTGCCGAAGTCCTGGGAGAAGCACTTCCCGTTTCGCCGGTTGAGGAAATGGTTCCGTCAGCGGTTGAAGTTGAAGCCGAAGCAGTCCAGGTCGCGACGCCCGAACCCGAACCGATTGCCGAACCGGTAGCGGTTAAGGTCGAAGCGAAGCCAGTGCCCGCTAAACCGGCTGTGGCTGAGCCTGTCGCGGCTGAGGTCGCACCAGCCGAAGTGGCCGCACCAGAAGCGCCCACCGAAGCAGCTGTGCAACCCGAAAGTGAAGCGGCTCCTGTCGTCAAAAAAGCCACCCGCATCATCAAGAAAGCCTCGATTCTGAACGATGCTGAAGTCAAGGCGCGCGAAGACGAGGCACGTCGCCATACTGCGCTGCAAGAACGTCAAGCCGCAGACTCCAAAGCGCGCTCCGAACTTATAGTCATGCGCAAGCAGGCTGAGGCGGCTCGCGAAGCCGCCAAACTGGCCGCCGCGCAGAAAGCAGCCGCACCCGCGGCTCCGGCACCGGCTGTACCGACCGAAAAAACCCTGCACAAGCCGGACAAACCGGGTGCAACCAAGGCGCCAAAAGGCCCGGATAAAAAACCTGCGGGAGCCTGGAAAGACGACAGCGCGCGTCGCAAAGGCGGACTCAAAACCCGTGGCGGCGCTGCGCCCGACACCGGCTGGCGTGGCCGCAAGGGCAAATCACGCTCGGGCCAGGACGACAGCAATTTCGTCGAGCCGACCGAAATGGTCGTGCGCGAAGTGCTTGTTCCCGAAACCATCACTGTGGCCGAACTCGCTCACAAGATGTCGGTCAAGGCAGCCGAGGTCATCAAGGCCCTGATGAAACTCGGCAGCATGGTGTCGATCAACCAGGTGCTGGACCAGGAAACCGCGATCATCGTGGTCGAAGAAATGGGCCACATCGGCAAACCTGCCGCACTCGATACGCCGGAAGCCTTCCTCATTGATGCAGGCGAGGCGGTTGAACTCGAAATGCGCGCACGCGCACCGGTGGTCACCGTGATGGGTCACGTCGACCACGGCAAAACTTCGCTGCTCGACACCATCCGGCGTACTCGCGTAGCCAGCGGCGAAGCGGGTGGCATCACCCAGCACATCGGCGCCTATCACGTCGAAACCGAAAAGGGCATGATCACCTTCCTTGATACGCCGGGTCATGAAGCGTTTACCGCGATGCGGGCACGCGGCGCGAAAGCGACTGACATCGTAGTGCTGGTGGTAGCTGCGGATGACGGCGTCATGCCGCAAACCATCGAAGCCATCCACCACGCCAAGGCCGCCAATGTGCCGCTGGTGGTGGCGGTGAACAAGATAGACAAACCCGGAGCCAATCCTGAGCGCATCCGCCAGGAACTGGTCGCGCAGGGTATTACCCCCGAAGAATGGGGCGGCGATACACAGTTCGTCGAAGTGTCGGCCAAAGCCAATACCAATATCGACGGCTTGCTCGAAGCAATCCAATTGCAGGCTGAAGTGCTGGAGTTGCGTGCAGCCGTCACCGGTTCCGCAAAAGGCATCGTCATCGAATCGCGTCTGGATAAAGGCAAAGGACCCGTTGCCACCATTCTGGTGCAATCCGGCACCCTGCGCCGCGGCGACATGGTGCTGGCAGGCCAGGTGTTCGGTCGCGTGCGTGCCATGCTCGACGAAGCCGGCAAGCCCGTGACCGAAGCAGGCCCGTCGATCCCGGTTGAAATCCAGGGTCTGTCCGACGTGCCGCAGGCGGGTGAGGACATGATGGTGTTGCCCGACGAGCGCAAGGCGCGCGAAATCGCGCTGTTCCGTCAAGGCAAGTTCCGCGACGTACTGCTGGCCAAGAAACAGGCCACCAAGATGGAGACGATGTTCGGCCAGATAGGCAAGGAAGAAGTGCAACAATTGCCCATCATCCTCAAGGCCGACATGCAGGGCTCCTACGAAGGTTTGGCACACGCGCTGAGCAAGCTGTCCACCGACGAAGTCAAGGTCAACATCATCCACAGCGCGGTCGGTGCGATCACCGAGTCCGACGTCAATCTGGCGCTCGCTTCCAAGGCCGTGCTGATCGGCTTCAACGTGCGCGCCGACGCCTTGGCGCGCAAGCTGGCTGAATCGAGCGGGGTCGACATCCGCTACTACAACATCATCTACGAAGCCGTGGATGAAGTGAAAGCTGCGCTGTCCGGCATGCTGGCGCCCGAGAAGCGCGAGAGCGTGATCGGCACCGTCGAAATCCGCCAGGTCTTCGTGATCTCCAAGGTGGGCTCGATTGCCGGCTGCTACGTGCTCGATGGCGTCATCAAGCGCAACGCCGGTATCCGCGTGCTGCGCAACAACACAGTGATCCATCAAGGCGAACTCGACTCGCTGAAGCGCTTCAAGGACGACGTCAAGGAAGTCAAGGCCAACTTCGAATGCGGCTTGAGCCTGAAGAACTTCAACGACATCCAGGTCGGCGACCAGTTGGAAGTGTTTGAAGTCGTGGAAGTCGCGCGCTCGCTCTAATGCCCAAGGATTTTCCGCGAGCGCGCCGCGTCGCCGACCAGATCCAGCGCGAACTGCCGGAGTTGATCCGGCAGGAAGTGAAGGATCCACGCGTCGGCATGCTGACCATCACCGAGGTGGAGGTCAACCGCGACATGGAGTTCGCCAAGGTGTTTTTCACCACCCTGGGCGGCCAGCCCGAGCATGACGCCTGCCTGCATGGGCTCCAGCGTGCCAGCGGTTTTCTGCGCTCGCAACTGTCGCATCGCATGCAGTTGCGCGTGGTGCCCAAACTCACCTTCGTCTATGACCGTTCGGTCGAATACGGCATGCAACTCACCCATCTGATTGAAGCGGCGGTCGCCGAAGACGCCAAAAATGCGCCCCCGCCCACAGAAGAGGATGGCGCAGAAGATGGTGGCGACAGCACAGATGTGACGCCCAAACCGATCAGCGAGTGAAGCCCGCCCGCCAGCCGATAGACGGCGTGCTGCTGCTGAACAAGCCGGTCGGCATCACCTCCAACGCCGCGCTGCAAAAAGCCAAGTGGCTGCTCAACGCCAAAAAGGCCGGCCATACCGGCACCCTTGATCCATTCGCCGACGGCCTGCTGCCCCTGTGTTTCGGCGAAGCCACCAAGTTTTCCGCCTACCTGCTCGACGCCGACAAACACTATCGCGCCGTGCAGCAACTTGGCACCACCACCACTACCGGCGACCCCGAAGGCGACGTGCTGAGCACCCGCGATGTCACCGCCAGTTGTGACGACATCCGCGCGGTGCTGCCAAGCTTCCGGGGCGAAATCGAACAAATCCCGCCGATGCATTCGGCACTCAAACACCAGGGACGCCCGCTGTATGAATACGCACGCGCCGGCATTGAAATCGACCGCCCACCGCGCAAAGTGACCATCCGTTCGCTGGAGATGATCGAATGTGCCCCGCCGCGGGTGTTGCTCGACGTGCAATGCAGCGCCGGCACCTATATCCGTACCCTGGCGCAGGACATCGGCGCGGAACTCGGCTGCGGCGCCTATCTCACCGCGCTGACGCGCACCGCTGTGGCCGGCTTCAAACTGGAACAGGCGCATACCCTGGCCGAACTGGAAGCGCTCGACCTTGAACAGCGACGAGCCTTGCTACTGCCCGCCGACTGCCTGGTCGCGCATCTTCCCGCCATCACGCTCGAAGCGGTCGATGCCGAGGCCTTGTGCCAAGGCCGCTGCGTCACGTACCCGTCAGCCCAAGCCGGGCTGACACGCGTGTATACGGCAGCACACACTTTTCTGGGTCTCGCGCAGGCAGAAGCCGGGCAGCTGGTTCCCCGCCGGCTCATCAACACCCAGCAGCAAGCTTGAATTAGCCCCGCCAATTAGCGTAAAATGCGCGGTTTTCCCAGAACGTGTCCCGCCCAGCCGCAGGCCACGCGATTTAGAAGGAGTACATCATGGCTGTTACCGTCGTTCAAAAAGCTGAAATCGTCCAGAATTACCAACGCGCTGCTGCGGACACCGGCTCGCCCGAAGTGCAGGTTGCCCTGCTGACGGCCCGTATCAATGACCTGACCGGTCACTTCAAGGTCAATATGAAGGATCACCATTCGCGTCGTGGTCTGCTGAAGATGGTGAGCCGCCGCCGCAAGCTGCTGGATTACCTCAAGCGCACCAACCTCGAAGGCTACAAGACCCTGATCGAACGCCTGAGCCTGCGTAAGTAAGCCGAGCCAAGCCACTGTGATGACACAGCACATTGCTGGCTGCACCTTAGCGGCTGCGCCAGCACTGGCTGGCTTGGCACAGTTGGCGGGTCGTTTGACCCCCTGAATTTCCCACGCCCCGCACTCGCGGGGCGTTTTCATTTCGAAAGGAACTCGTATGAGCGCGATCAAGAAAACGTTTACCTACGGCCGTCAGCAGGTCACTCTGGAAACCGGCGAAATCGCCCGCCAGGCAGGCGGTGCGGTCATCGTCAACATTGAAGACACCGTGGTGCTGGTCACTGTCGTTGCCAAAACTGACGTCAAACCCGGCCAGGATTTCTTCCCGCTGACCGTTGATTATCAGGAAAAAACCTACGCTGCCGGCCGCATCCCCGGCGGCTTCCTCAAGCGCGAAAGCCGTCCGTCCGAAGGCGAAACGCTGACCTCGCGCCTGATCGACCGCCCGATCCGCCCGCTGTTTCCGGAAGGCTTCTTCAACGAAGTGCAGATCATCGCCACCGTGATGTCGTCCAACCCCGAAGTCAGCGCCGACATCCCCGCGCTGATCGGCGCCTCAGCCGCGTTGTCGCTGTCCGGCCTGCCGTTCGATGGTCCCGTGGGTGCTGCGCGCGTCGGCTTCATCAATGGTGAATACGTGCTCAACCCCACCCTGTCCGAGCTGAAAAACTCGGCCATGGATCTGATTGTCGCCGGCACCGACACCGCCGTGCTGATGGTCGAGTCTGAAGCGATGGAATTGCCCGAAGACATCATGCTGGGCGCAGTCGTGTTCGGCCACACCGAGATGCTGGCCGTCATCAACGCCATCAACGAACTGACCGACGAAGCCGGCGCCGACGTATGGGACTGGCAAGCGCCTGCCGAAGACACCGCAATGGTGGAACGCCTGAAAACGCTGGCCGAAGACGGCCTGCAGCAGGCTTACAACATCAAGCAAAAACAGGCGCGCATGACCGCGGTCGACGATATCCGCAACAAGGCCTACGCCGAACTGATCAGCGCCGGCATGGACACCGTCGCCGCCAATGGGGTGAAGGACGCATTCCACCGCCTGGAAGCCAGCGTGGTGCGTAACCGCATCCTGTCCGGCCAGCCGCGTATCGACGGCCGCGACACCCGCACCGTGCGCCCGATCACCATCCGCACTGGCGTACTGCCGCGCACCCACGGTTCCGCCCTGTTCACCCGTGGCGAAACCCAGGCGCTGGTCGTCACCACGCTCGGCACCGGCCGCGACGAGCAAACCATCGATGCGCTCGAAGGGTCGTATCACGACCGCTTCATGCTGCACTACAACATGCCTCCCTATGCCACCGGCGAAACCGGTCGCGTCGGTACGCCCAAGCGCCGCGAAATCGGCCACGGCCGTCTGGCCAAGCGCGCGCTGATGGCCGTGCTGCCGACCAAGGAAGAATTCGGCTACACCATGCGCGTGGTGTCCGAGATCACCGAATCCAACGGTTCGTCGTCGATGGCTTCAGTCTGCGGCGGCTGCCTGTCGCTGATGGATGCAGGCGCGCCGCTGAAAGCGCACGTCGCCGGCATCGCCATGGGCCTGATCAAGGAAGGCGGCAAGTTCGCCGTGCTGACCGACATTCTCGGCGACGAAGATCACCTCGGCGATATGGACTTCAAGGTTGCGGGCACCGAAAAAGGCGTGACCGCACTGCAGATGGACATCAAGATCAAGGGCATCACCAAGGAAATCATGCAAGTCGCATTGAGCCAGGCAAAAGAAGGCCGCCTGCACATCCTTGAGATCATGAAAGCCTCGGTTTCGACGGGCGTTCACGAAATGTCGGCCTACGCGCCGCGCATCATCGCGATGAAGATCAACCCGGAAAAAATCCGCGACGTCATCGGCAAGGGCGGCGCAGTCATCCGCGCGCTAACCGAAGAAACCGGCACCCAGATCGACATCCAGGAAGACGGTAGCGTGAAAATTGCCTGCACCAGCATCGAAGCGGGCGAACTGGCGAAGAAGCGCATCGAAGAGATCACCGCCGAAGTCGAAGTCGGCAAGGTCTACGAAGGCCCGGTCATCAAGCTGCTGGACTTCGGCGCAATCGTGAATGTGCTGCCGGGTCGCGATGGCCTGCTGCATATCTCGCAGATCGCCCACGAGCGCGTCAACGCCATTGGCGACCATCTGAAAGAAGGCCAGATCGTGAAGGTGAAGATTCTGGAAGCCGACGAGAAAGGTCGCCTGCGCCTGTCGATGAAAGCCCTGCTGGATGAACCGGTCGCGCCTGCGAGTGAAAGCCCGGAAAACGCTGGCTAAGCCAAATCTGGCCAGGTCATGAAAACCGCGCCCCTGGGCGCGGTTTTCATTTGTGGCTACGCTTCAACCAGAGGGAAAGTCACGCTTGCGGCCAAGCCTGCCTCGCCCTCATCCGCCGACAGACTCACCGTCGCACCATGTAATTGCGCGATGCGCTGCACGATGGTCAAGCCAAGCCCGGCCCCGTCTACGCCGTCCGACAGGCGATGGAAGGGCGCAAAAACAGCGGCACGCAACGCTTCCGGGATACCCGGCCCATTATCTGCCACCCGCCATGTCACGCCTTGTTCTGAACGGTATACGGACAGTGTGATTCGCGTCCCGCCATAGCGCAGGGAATTGTCGATCAGATTGGCAAGCATCTCCCGCAACAGCTGGGCATCCCCCATCACCCATACATTCCGGTCTTGCGTCTCAAAGCTGATATCCACGCCTTTTGCCAGTGCTGCGGGAACCCATTCGCGCGCAACCGCCCGCACCACCTCCACGCCATCCAGCCGCTCCAGACGCAGGGTGTTTTCCGCAGCATCAACACGCGCCAGAATCAGGAGTTTCTGAACCAGATCGCCCATGGTTTGCGCCGATTGTGCGATACGCGTCAACGCATGCTGCGCATCTTCATGACCTGCGCCTACCAGGGCAGCTTCGGCCTGTGTGCGGATGCCCGCAATGGGCGTACGAAGTTGATGCGCTGCATCGGCGACAAAGCGCGATTGCGCTTCTATGGCTTCGGACAGCCGTAGAAGCAGCGAATTGATTTCGTCCATGAACGGCCTCAGTTCGGCAGGCGTACCTTCCAGCGGAACCGGACTCAAATCGAGCGCTTGTCGACCCGACAAGCGCTCACGCAGACGGCCCACCGGCTCAAGACCCCGACCCACACCATAGGCTATGGCAAACGCCGCAGTCAGGGTCATCAACAACATCGGAATCACAATTGCCAGCGTGGCGCGATCCGCCAATGCCGAACGACGTGACAGCGTTTCCCCTACCTGAATCAGCGCCACCCCATGCGCACTGGTGCCATGAAGCGACAGCGCAAATGCAGCCACCCGAACGTGCTCGTCCTCCTTGATGCCATCGTAAATAATCAGCTGTCCCGGCTTGATGCCCTTGTTTCCCGGGAGGGGTGGCATCCTGTTCTCGCCCTCGATCACCCGGTTATGCGGGTCGGTGATGCGATGGAACAACAGGTCCTCCTGGTCGAACAACAGCAATTCCCGCGCCGCGACCGGAAGATCGACCTGCACCTGACCGTGCAGCACTTCAACCCTGTCCGCCAGTGCATACGTTCGCCGCACCAGGGAACGGTCAAATGCCGCATTGATGAAATACTGGCTGGAAAAATGAGCAATGAACCACAGCAAAATGAACAGCGGCAGCATCATCGACAGCATGCGGACGATCAATTGCCGTCGCAGACTTGTTTGCCTTTCTTCGTTCACTGTTCGGTTTCCAGCAGATAGCCCAGGCCACGCAACGTGCGAATCAACACGCCGGAACCCACCAGCTTGCGTCGTAACCGGTGGATATAGACTTCCACGGCATTCTCCCCCACGCCCTCATCCCAACCGGTCAGACGATCTGCAATCGCCTCCTTGGCGGTGACGCGCCCGGCATGACTCAGCAGAATTTCAAACACTTCCAGCTCGCGCGCGGACAATACCAGCGGGATGTCATCCACGCAGACCTGTCGTTTGACGCTATCAAAAGCCAAACGACCGATATGTATCTGGGTATCCGCCAGGCCGCTCGCACGCCGCAGCAAAGCGCGCAAACGTGCAAGCAATTCATCCAGTGCAAACGGCTTGAGCAAATAATCATCGGCGCCCACATCCAGACCGCGCACCCGGTCTTCCACCGTGTCCCGAGCGGTCAGGATCATGACGGGCAAGGTGGCGCCCTGTTTGCGCAAATGTCGTAACACTTCCAACCCCTCGCGCTTGGGCAACCCCAAATCAAGCAGCATCGCATCGTAGGCATACCCGGACAGTGCGCGCTCCGCCTGCTCGCCATCCTTTGCCCAGTCCACCGCAAAACCTGCCTGCTGGATGGCCAGCATGACTGCTTCGCCAAGCGTCGGGTCATCTTCCACGAGTAGAATTTTCATGGTTCAAGTCTGACACAAAGTGCGCTAATCCTGCCTGCAGGGGTTCACGAAAAAAATCAGATCAAGCCCATATCCGTAAGGTTCGTGTAAGCATCGCACCGCATAGTGCGAGCCATGTAACTGCATTCCGCAATTGCATAACGACCCACTTGAACACTTGGAGAGATTGATGAACAAACTGATGACTTCCCTGGTTGCCGCTTCCATCGTCGGCGCCTTCAGCATGTCCGCTTTTGCTGCTGACGCAGCCAAGGCTACGCCCGCCACTGGCGACGCAGCCAAGACCGCACCTGCCGCCGACGCAGTTAAAAAGCCCGCTGCTGCGCCCAAAAAAGCCCACAAAAAATCCACCAAGAAGCACACAACGAAGACCACCACCAAGACTGAAGAAACGAAGACCACAACTGACTCTGCTGCCATGCCGGCTGCGCCCGCCAAGAAGTAATTCTTACGGGCCACAAAAAACCGCGCTCTCGGGCGCGGTTTTTTTATGCCGGACTGTTCGCGCAGTAATTAGTTGTGATCGAGTCCATGCCCGTAAGGTTCATGTAAGTATTGCATCGCATAGTGCAAAGCATGCACTCGCATCCCGCTGTTTGCATGC
>JAAPAA010000354.1 GCA_012274165.1 Thiobacillaceae bacterium | reverse complement strand
CACACCCGTGGTAGTTGGCTACACGACGATAGGTGCATACCCAGCGCGGCGTGCCACTCGCTACCTGCACGATGCGCCGCCATGCAAGTCAAGAAATGGCGGTGGCGAATCCAAGCGTCTGAAGGGTGGATCAGCACCGCAGTGGCGTACACCGAAGCCGAGATCAGGCGCGAGCACCCGGAGGCCATCCGCATAAATCGGGCGCAGGTGCTCGACGGGGCGACCACCGAAGGCCGAGGTCCGGACGTTCCAAAATGCGACGTCGATACTGGTATGGAGTGAGTGCTCGCAGACTTACACGCGCGCGCGAGTTATCTCTTTCGGAGCGGGCAGAGATCGGCGCTCGCGCTACTACTACTTAAGAATTAATTTAATGGGGTTAGTTGAGACCGGAATTGCAGAACGGACAAGTTCTCATTTAGCTATCTTTCCGGTGAGTCGATAGTCAGCAGGTCGACGTTCGATCGCCACGGGATTGGACACGCGCCAGCGGTAATTGACAGATCAAGATTTGTTCTGCGAAGGCCGGCCAAGCCCGTCCTGCCGGGACTGCCGCGGCCAAAGCGCTCGCCGAACGAGGCGAGCGACGAGTTGGCCATGGGCGAGTTCGGCAATGATGCCGACACGGAGTTGGCCTGGTGAAGCGCGGAGACGTGCGGCTGGTGAACCTCGACCCGACTGTCTGCAACGAAATCAAGAAGGCGCGGCCCTGCGTGATGGTGTCGCCAGCCGAGTTGAACGAGCTCCTGCGCACGGTGATCGTTCCACCCATGACTTCCAAGGGCTTTGCGGCTCCGTCCCGTGTGCCCGTGACCCATGCCGGGGCACAGAGGGCTTCGTCCCTCTCGACCAGGTCCGCACTGTTGACAAGGCGCGTCTGGCCAAGCGCCTGGGGGCCATATCAGCGAAGACGCTCACCTTGACGTTGACCCGGTTGCAAAGTGGTTGACGCCAATTACCTTGGCCGAGCGGACAAGATAGTTGACGCCGGCCAGATGGATCACTGCGGCGCGATTCGGCAAGCTTGGCTCTGTTCAGGGTTCCATGTGGCGTAGCTTGTCAGCTGAGGTCTTCAGGCCTTTGAAGATGGAGCTCGCGACCTGTGCGGAAAGCCGGTGGGCAGCCGCGCTGCAACCTGCTGGACGATCGAGTCGATCCTCTCGAGCAGCCGGCCGATGATGGGCTCCGCGTCCTTGCCGTAACTTGCTCGTGATGGCCATGGCCATCTTGCCTTTGTGCCAGGACCACTGGTTGTCGGCATTGCCCACGACCCGGCCAAATGGACACCACGTCGTAGAGCGGTGTCAGCGCACGACCGTGACCGTTCCCGCGCCGTGTGAGACTATGCGTAAAGACACGGAGCCCATCGCCCTGCGCTCAAAGGCGTTCTTTCCGCGCTGCCCGACGACGATGTGGTCAGCGAGCAGTTCCTCGGCCTTCTGGAGAATCTGCCGCGCGGGATATCCCACTGACACTGCGGCTGTCAGTTCGAGCCCCGCTTCAATTGCCTTAGCGCGAAGCCGGTCCAAGCCTGCGCCGAATTGACCCTGCGCCGTTTCGAGTAGCGTTTCGGCCTTGACCCCGCGGGAAGCCTCGGCCGGCTCGAACACGGCCACAACGTGAAGCTCGCCATCAAATCGCTTGGCTAGCTGCAGCGCGAAATCGAAAGCTTTGTCGGCGCCGGTGGACTCGTCGTATGCACACAGAATCCGGTACGTCACGCGCTTGCCCCAACTTGCAGGGCGCCGGGCATTGTGGTGCTGACCCAGTCCGTCATGATTTTCTGGGTCGTGAACGAGCACTTCACCTTGACCGCCTCGGCCAGCAGCAAGTCGGCGCGCGTTCTCAATGCCTGCCACATTGGCATCAATTCGATGACGCGTTTCGGCCGCCGTTTCTGGCCTGCTGCATCGAGCTCCCGTTCTGCCCGGCGCTGCTCTCGCAGCGCCTGTTTCCAAAGGTCAAGTTCATCGGCGGCGTAGTCGGTTGGGGTCACGTAAATCAATGTAATGCAACGGTAGAAGTACTCCGCGATGTAGGGACTGGGGCTCACCGGCTTGATAAGCCAGCACGGCAGACCGCGGAAGTTGTGTTCTACCGGCCCCCTGACCTCGACGATTCTGCCGATGTTGCCCGCGCACGGCGGCGTGTCATCAATGACGACCGCGAGGTCGCCTTCCTTGCAGCTTAGTTGCATGTTTCTCTGCTTTGGCCCGGAGCGCCAAGCGTGACCTGACACCCACGGGCCGATGTACATCGGTTGAATTCAAGGTGACGTGCCGGTGATCGGGACGGCCGGCTGCCCCTTTACTGCTACAGGCGCAGGCCCGGCGAATCTTGCCACTCCGAGCGGCTGAATGTCGGCAGGACAGTGGGCCTACGGACGCCCAGTCGGCCTTGGTGATGGCGAATGAGCTCGAGGGAGCGTTGCTCGAATGAGAGCGCCCGGCGGTCGGGCTGGCCTTGCGGGGCAAGTCGTTGATGGTCTTTCATGACTGTGACTCTTGGTTTAGCCGAGTTCGACGGATGGCGGGGCTGGCAAGCGGAACAACACCACGCAAATCGCCGTGTTGCGACATTTGTCCTAGATCTCAGCGTCCAAAATGAGATGGCCATGGTGTTCCATGGCGTCGATCAGGACGGGTAGAGCCCTTGGTCGCCTTCCGCAAACGCGATCACCTGGTTCCCAAAGCACTATCCAGGCCTGGCGAACGGCCTCGTCGTACAACCGGTTGCCCAGCCGCGGTCGTCCTTGATCGGCCTCAGCTCCAGGACTCCGGATGAGTCGATGCCACCCAAATCGGTCACGCTCGACCGGAATCCGCAGTCACCGTGTTCTGGAATCCACTCTTCGGCGGGTGTGCCTCCCCGATTTTGGGTGTCTTCCCCCATTTCTGGGTGGGTTCCCCAGATTTGGGCAGGTTCCCCACGTCTGACGCTGGGTGTATTCGCCCACCAGTTTTTGGGTGTTGAGCGCGCGCTCTTGCCTGTAGGAATTGGTTACCGACACGGCTTCGGCCGTTTTCGCGGACTTTCAACTTCCGCCTCTGGAGTAGCTGGCGCGCAGTTTGCATTAGACCCACTTGTAGCTCAGCGGAAACATATCGTGACCTGACTTACAGCGACACATGGGGGATCCGATTGCTGAGCTTTTCTCGGTCGAAATTCCATCTTACGGAGAAAGTTTTCGTGTGCCGTTGGTATTGGGTGGAATGCGCAACACATGCGCGGCGCTGAACAGAGCTCTAGGGCCTTTTAGGGGGGCCACTGTCGAAAGTAAACATCGGGTATGCATGGCTACCCGGACAACCAGTTGTCAAAGTTGTAACAAAGCGGAGGCGGGAAAATATGACGGAGCGATTGGCCTTTCTCGATGAACAAAAGTTTGCGCGCCCAGACTTTGTCGACACCGGGCCGGCTGCCACGAGCTCCAATCCGGCGCTCCTGTGCCTTTCCTCCGCCCGTCGAGTGTTGTTCCTTCAAGGGCCGGTGGGTCCCTTTTTCGACCGGGTCGCGCGATGGCTGCTCGCTGGCGGAACTGAAGTGCGGCGAGTGGTGTTCCAGGGCGGCGACGAGAATGACTGCAAGGCAGTCAGGCCCATCCGCTTCAATGGCCCGGCCAGCGTGTGGCCAACTTTCTTTGCCGAGCAACTGAGACGGTGGAAACCCGATTGCATCGTCCTGTTCGGGCAATCCCGGCAGTATCACAAGGTCGCGATCGAGCGGGCACGCGCGATTGACCTGCCGGTGGTCGTGACCGAAGAGGGCTACTTTCGACCCGGGTACGTCACCATGGAACTCGGGGGCGTCAATGGCTACTCGACTACCTTGGATCGATACACCTGGGACAGCAGCGACGCGCAACCCGGGGTGCCCGTTCGCACGCCTCCCTTCGGCCTGAGGCCCGACATCAGTCCATCGCATTTTCAAAAGATGGCCTGGCATGCGACCCAGCACTACGCGGCCATGAAGTTGCAGCGTGACAGCTATCCGGACTACCAACACCACCGCTGCGACGACCCGTTCTTCTATGGTCGGTATTGGGCGAAATCGTGGCTTCGGAAGGGTCTGCACCGGTCTGCGGACCGCCGCTTGCAACGCTGGCTGATCGACTCCAGACCGCCGTACTTCTTTGTTCCCTTGCAGCTGGAGGGTGACTACCAGATCACTCAACACAGTTCGTTTTCAAGCAACTTTGCGTTCATCCTGCGTGTCATGCGGTCCTTCGCCGAGCATGCGCCCAAGGAATCCCATCTCGTCTTCCGCCAGCACCCCCATGCCCGTGGCGGCCCCGGCCACTCGAATTTCATCGGCGAAGTGGCCGCCGATCTGAAGATCGCTTCCCGGGTTCATCACATGGTCGAGGGGGACACGCCCGACATCGCCGAACACTCGCTCGGCACGATCGTGATCAACAGCACGGTGGGTCTGCAGGCACTGGAGCGGTGCGTCCCATTGATCGTGCTCGGCGATTCCCTTTACAAGCGGCCGCACCTGACCTTTTCAGGCGATCTGGATGAGTTTTGGCTCGATCGCCAGCGGCCCGACCCGGTTGTGACCAGCTTGTTCCTGGCGCAGCTCAAGAATCTCACGCAGGTTCCGGCAAGCGTCTATGCAAGCCGAACCGAGCCACTGTCATGGTCCCGCAATTGAACCGGAGGTACTCCAACATGCTCATTCCCGTCATTCTTTGCGGCGGCGCCGGTTCGCGCCTGTGGCCGGTCTCGCGCGAAACGCATCCGAAACCCTTCATGCACATGGCGGACGGCCAGAGCCTGCTGCAAAAGACGTTTCTTCGGGCCGCTTCGCTCGATGGCGTGCACGAGATCATGACCGTCACCAATCGCGAGCTGTTGTTCAAGACCGAGGATGAATACAGCTCCATCCTGGCCGAGGTGCAGACAACCTATGTGCTGGAACCATTCGGCCGCAACACGGCGGCCGCTGTAGCGGCCGCTTGCCTGCAGGTCCAGAAGACGCACGGCGACGACGCGCTTCTCCTGATCCTGCCGGCAGATCACCTGATCCTGGATCTGCCGGCATTTCAGGCGGCCGTGGCCACCGCAGGCGCGATGGCGCGCGACGGCCATATCGCCACGTTTGGCATCCGGCCCGACCGGCCGGAGACGGGTTTTGGCTATATCGAGTTCGAGGGGAACGAAGTCATGCGCTTCGTGGAGAAGCCCGACGTCGAGATAGCGCGGCATTACGTGTCGAGCGGCCGCTTTCTGTGGAATTCGGGCATGTTCTGCTTCAAGGCGGGCGTCATGCTGCGCGAAATGGACGAGCATTGTCCCAAGATTCTCGGGGCGACACGCGCATGCGTCGATTCGGCGCGCGCCTCGGCGGGCGCCAATTGCCAGAAGCTGGAACTGGGTGCGGAGGGCTTTGCCAAGGTGCCAGACGCTTCCATCGACTACGCCGTCATGGAACTCACGCGGGTCGCCGCCGTCGTTCCTTGCGAGATCGGCTGGAGCGACATCGGATCATGGAGTGCCATCAGCGACCTCACAACGGCGGACTTCGAGGGCAATCGCGTTAGCGGTCAGGCCATCCTCCACGACACGCAGAACTGCTACGTGCAAAGCAGCCATCGGCTGGTGGGAACGGTGGGCGTGCAGAACCTGGTTGTCATCGACACACCGGACGCGCTCCTGGTAGCCAACCGTGCGAGCATTCAAGACGTCAAACACCTGTACGGAATGCTCAAGACGCAGGGGCACGACGCACACAAGCTTCACAAGACCGTGCATCGGCCGTGGGGCACCTATTCAGTGATCGAAGAGGGTGCGCAGTTCAAGATCAAGAGGATCGAAGTGAAACCCGGCGGGTCCCTGAGCCTGCAGATGCACCACCACCGCAGCGAACACTGGATCGTCATCAGCGGCGAGGCAACTGTCGTGAATGGAGACGTCGACCTGGTGCTGCACTCCAACCAATCGACATACATACCTGCGGGCAACAAGCACCGCCTGACGAACGCCGGTCCTGTCGATCTGGTCCTGATCGAGGTCCAAAGCGGGAGCTACCTGGGCGAGGACGACATCGTGAGGTTTGAGGACATATATGGTCGCGCATAGTCAAACACGCTTTCAAAACTAGAGATCAATCATGCTTTTCAAATTCAAGAATTACCTGGCGCAGTTGAAATGGGGACTGTTGTTCACGGTCGCCCTCCCAACCATCCTGATAGCCGCCTATTACGGATTTTGGGCAAGTGACATCTACACCTCCGAAGCGCGCTTCGTGGTGCGAAGTCCAGACCGTCCCGCGGCTCCGTCGCTTGGAAACCTGCTTCAGGGGGCGGGCTTCGGCAAGACGCAGGACGACAGCTCCACGGTGCGCGAATACATCCTCTCCAGGGACGCGCTGCGGGTGCTCGAAGACAAGATGGGGATCATGGCAGCCTACTCAAACCCAAGCGTGGACGTGTTCAGCCGGTTCGCGGGCCTGGATGCCGACAGCAGCATGGAGGCGCTGCACCGCTATTACCAGCACAAGGTGGATGTGCAGACCGATTCCGCCTCCTCCATCGTCACGCTGGCAGTCAAGGCTTTTACGGCGCAAGACGCCGCCAATGCCAATCGCATCCTGCTCGAACAAAGCGAGAATCTCGTCAACCACCTCAACGAGCGTGGCCGGCAGGACTTGATTCGCTACGCCGCCACGGAGGTTGCAGTTGCCGAAAAGAAGGCCAAGGCCGCAGGGCTGGCCGTATCGGAGTATCGCAGCGCGCAAAACGTGGTGGATCCCGATCGCCAGGCAACCATGCAGATCGAGCGGGTGGCCAAGCTTCAGGACGAACTGATCGTCAACACCACCCAGCTGGCGCAGCTCACGGCCTTCACGCCGGCCAATCCACAGATACCTTCCCTGAAGAACCACAGCAAAGTGCTGCAAGGTGAGATTGCCAAGGAGAACTCGCGCGTGACGGGCAGCCAGGCCTCATTGGCGACCAAGGCTGCTGAATACCAGCGCCTGGCGCTGGATGCGGACTTCGCCAACAAGCAACTGGGCAGTGCCCTGGCCAGCCTGGAAAGTGCTCGCAGCGAAGCCCTGCGCCAGCAGGTGTACCTGGAGCGCATCGCTCAGCCCAACCTGCCCGACGTCGCGCAGGAGCCGCGTCGCGTCAGGAGCATTGCGGCCACTCTCATTCTCGGCCTGGTGGCGTGGGGCATCTTGAGCATGCTCCTGGCCGGGATGCGGGAACATCAAGGCTGATGACTGCCATGACAGTTTCCACCACGACACTTCGCACCTCCTGGGCCATCCAGCGGCGCGTCATCGGCGCGCTGCTCATGCGCGAAACCCTGACGCGCTTTGGCCGGCACAACATCGGTTTTCTGTGGCTTTTCGCCGAGCCGATGATATTCACGCTCGGGGTAACTGCGTTGTGGTCGGCGTTCCGGGCTTTCCATGGGACGAGCCTGCCGATCGTTGCCTTTGCCCTGACAGGCTATTCGTCAGTGCTCCTGTGGCGCAACATGCCTTCGCGGTGTATCAAGGCGATAGAGCCCAACCTGGCCCTGATGTACCACCGCAACGTCAAGATCATCGACATCTTTCTTGCCCGTCTGATCCTCGAGGCCGGAGGTGCCACCATCTCCTTCGTCATTCTCTCGGCGGTCTTCGTCTCAATCGACTGGCTGCAGCCACCCGAAGACCTGGTCAAGGTGGCGATAGCCTGGTCTTTGCTGGCCTGGTTCGGCTTTGCGCTGTCCCTCCTGGTGGGAGCCTTGAGCGAAAGGGCCGATGTGGTGGAGAAGCTTTGGCATCCGATGGGCTATCTGGCATTTCCCCTTTCGGGAGCCGCTTTCATGGTGGATGCCTTTCCCCCAAGTGTTCAACAACTTCTTCTGCTGGTTCCGATGGTCAACGGCGCGGAAATGCTGAGGGACGGGTATTTCGGCACGCACATCCGATCCCACTATGACGTGGGGTACCTGGTCATGTGGTGCGCCGCCTTGACATTGCTGGGCCTGGCTCAACTGCGGATTGTCGGCCGGAAGGTGACGCCCGAATGATCGAACTTCACAAAGTGCACAAGCGGTATTCCACCCGCCACGGGGACACTACCGTCCTGGACGGCATCGACCTGTCGGTCAAGCGCGGGGAAAAGCTCGGCATCCTTGGCCGCAATGGGTCTGGCAAGTCCACCCTGATCCGCCTGCTCGCTGGCGCGGAGCAACCCACCAGCGGATCTGTCAAGCGGCGGATGAGCGTTTCATGGCCGTTGGCGTTCGGCGGCGGCTTCCAGGGTTCGCTCACCGGCATGGACAACCTGCGCTTTATCTGCCGCGTGTACGGTGTCGACCCCGAGCCTCTGGTGCCGGCCGTGGAGGAGTTTGCCGAAATCGGACGCTACATGCGCGAGCCGGTGAAGACCTATTCCTCCGGCATGCGCGCGCGGCTGGGATTTGCGATTTCGATGGCAGTCGAATTCGACTGCTATCTGATCGACGAGATCATCGCTGT
>JAAPAA010000042.1 GCA_012274165.1 Thiobacillaceae bacterium | reverse complement strand
GACGGCTACGGCGAATGCTTCGTCCCGCCGCTTCTCACAGTCGATCAAGGCAGCAACCGGCCGGTCATACGTGCAGTGGCTCATTCCTTTTGGCCGGCGCCAATGCTCGCCCAGCCGCCCCTCGATCTTCTGTTGCTTGCGCCACATCCTGTCCAGTTCGTCATCCGACTGCGAGCTGTAGGCCCCCCAGATCGTATCTGCAACCTTCTTCTTGCCGGGCAAAGGGTGTGGAAGTATCACTGCTCATCCACCAGGCTTAGGAGTCGAGCGCACTTACTTGTGAATCCGCGCTCCTCATCCTTCTAACGCGGCCGAAAGGTGCCGAAAAAGTTGATCCCCATCAAAGAAGGGCTCCTCGGGCAACGGGAGCAGATTACCAGCCTCTACTGTGGTGATAGGACGAGGCAGTGCGCAACAACACGGCCGCGACGTCCACCGTTCCCAACAAGGAGATTGCACCATGGACCGTCGCCCGTTTCTTCGTGGAGTTCTCGCATGTCTTGCCGGCCTGCTCTTGACCGCTGCCGCCCAGGCCCAGGCATTTCGCACCTACCTTTCATTCACCGGAGTGGACAACCCCACCTGCGGCGTGGCCACGCCGTGCCGCCTGCTGCCCGCGGCGCTGGCCGCGGTTGCCGACGGCGGCGAAGTCTGGATTCTGGATTCGGCCAACTACAACAGCGGGCCGGTAGACATCACCAAGTCGGTGACCATCCTGGCCGTGCCCGGCGCCGTGGGCAGTGTGGTTGCCAAGAACGGCAACGCCATCACCATCTCAACGCCCGGGGTCAAGGTGGCGCTGCGCAGCCTGGTGATCGTCCCCGTTGCGGGCGCCGGCAGCGGCGACGGCATCAACATGACCGCCGGTGCCGCGCTGACGATACAGGACTGCCTGATCGCCAACCTGGTGGGGAGTGGGATTGTGGTGAACACCGCCGCCATCGTGTCGGTGACGGAGACCACGATTCGACACAATAGCAGCGCTGGCATGATGATTCAAAACGGTGCGCGCGCTTTCGTGACAGGCGCCACGATCAGCGGAAACGCCGCCTATGGGATATACGTTCAAGGGGCCGCCATCGACACCACCGCCGAAATTGCTGACTCGACCATAGAGCAGGGCCTGAGCGGAGTTCATGCGATGGCGGCGACGGGCACCACTGCGCGCGTTTCCGTCTCTGACAGCCGGGTCTTTGGGGCATCCAACGGACTGGTGGCCGACAGCACAGCCGGCGGCGCCGTCACGCTATCGGCAGGCAACAACCGGGTCTCCAATAACGGAACCGGAATCGGGGCTTCTGGCGCCGGCGCCAAGATCTGGGCCAGTGGCAATGTCGTCAGCAATAACCTTGGTTACGGTCTCTGGAACAACGGCAACGGCTCGATTTTTGAAAGCGCGGGTGACAACGCGGTGCGCAACAATGCCTCTGCAAACAGCTCGGGAGTGATCACCGTACTTCCCACGATGTGAGCGAATGGGCAGCAGGCGTTTGTGAGGTTTGCCGCCCCGATAGCCCGGTCAGCGGTGCCCCATGACTCAGGAAAGGCCAGTGGCCGGTGGTCCGGGAATGCCAACATCTGTCAACAGCTCGGTCTCTTTCCGGTCTGTTCTCAGGCCCACCGTGGAATCTTCATAAGCCTTGATACTGCCAGCGCGAAAGCTCGATTCCGCCGTCCTTCAAGTCCCCGAAGCTGCCCCAGCAATCGTTCGCAGGTGCGCCGCCGACTGGCTTTGCGCGCACAATCGCGGTACCGGGGGTCTGATATGACTACGAAAGACAAAGAAAGTCTTCTCGATGCACCAAGCGTCGAGGCTTGGATTGAGGAAAACGAGCCGGCGGGTGTCGAAAAGCTTCACAGGGCACTGAAGCAGGGAATAGTCAAAGGCCCGCGTTCCCGGTCATTCCTCTTGAAATACCTGTGGTCACGTGATGACACTCCGATGACCCCTGAGGAGGCGCGGGCCGTGGTTCGGGACAATCGCGCCAAAAAATCAGTCACACGCGCTCTCAAGTGGGCCGTTGTGGCTGTAGTCTTGGCCACCGCGACACTCCTCCTTTCGGCATGGTTAATTTTCAACTCCTGAAGACGTAAGCTTGGGCGCTGATTCTGCTGGGATTACATCTTCCTTGCTCCACCTTGGCGGCTGTCCCAATGCTGGTGCGACATTGAGGCGTGCGCCCTGAGTGACTCGGACGTTCGACATCCGGATTGAGGGCCCGCAAAGAGGGCGCGCATTGAGTCGGTCCTTCCGCGAGACGGAGAAGACCATCATCTTGGAAGAACACTGCGACGGGACGTCACAGCCCATGTCCGTTCTACGAATGGCAGTGCTAGACTTTTTTCATGACCGTCCGCCCTGATGCATTCGCCCAATACTGCTGCGAACTGCTTTCCTCTGTTGGTGCGTGTTCGGCTCGCCGCATGTTCGGGGGCTACGGACTTAGCACGCAAGGTGTCACGCTGGCAATCATTGCTGACCTGGGCCAGGGTGAGAAGCTTTGGCTTAAGGCGGGACTGGATGCGAGCGCAGTGTTTGAGGCTGCTGGGAGTAAAAGATTCACGTACCTGGTCAAAGGCACCGCCAAAAGCATGGGCTATTACTCCGCACCGGACGAAGCTATGGAGTCGCCTGCTGAAATGGCGCCCTGGGCGCGTCTGGCACTAGACGCGGCGCTCAGCGCGCGAAAGTCAAAGAGCGGGGGAAGACGCGCGGCAGCCAAGAAGCCCGCTGCCTGACAAACTTGGTCAGCTGTCGCCATCAGGTCCAGTTGGAATTTTGAGACGCGATAGGTACCGAGCGGTCGCTCTCACGGGGCAAGGGAAATATCGCCACGTCGACCAAGTTCAAACTGAACTGTCTGCTAAGGTAGGGACATGACTCGAAAAGATTTCACTCAGTCCGCGTTCGCGCTGTTCAAGCGGGCAATCGGCATGGGGCCGAAACTTACGCCAACACCCGCACCTACACCCACACCCAAGCCTAAGACCAAGCCCACAAAGAAGACCGCGCCCAAGGTGACCAAGGGAGCGGCCAAGAAAAGCACGAAGAAGCGGGGCTAGAGTTCCTTCCCGTCGTTCCCAAGAAGCCAGATCGGCGCGCAGCCTCCGCCGCCGGCTGGGCAGGCAAGACAACCGTCCGTTGGACGAAGGCGAGTTCGTCATTGGAGAGCCGAGAAGCCAGGTCGTCGGGAACGGATTCCGCGTCGATGGTCAAGCTTCCAACGAATTGTTGTCGTGCGAACCCATGAGTTCGCCTTCAGCGTTCTTCTTAATCCAAATTGAGCGATAGAAAAGGGCGCGATTGCGGCGGTGCTTGCGGTGCAAGGTGAACTCCCCAGATTGATGCACGGTGTAGGCATCAGCGGGACGGCGCAGAGTTCTTAGCTGCAAGGCAAGCAACCCGCGCTGGCTCGCAGAATGAAACAGGCAAACCAAGGTGCGCCCGTTAAATCATGTGCTTGGCCTCGTTCGCGAGGAGCAGCGAGGATGCCGGTCAACCAACGGGTGCCATCACCCCGAAACCAAGCGGTCCCTACCCTCCGCCCGCTCACTTACGTGAATGGGTGCCTGCAGCGGAGCAATCCCTCGGTACGGTCTCCCCTGTCAATGAGCGTTGTGAGAGCGGCAGGCTGCGTTCCGCGCAGTTGCTCACTGACTCAAGTCGCGAGCTGTGGTGGTCGTCTACTTTTCCAAACGGCCAGGTTGAGCAGTCCTTCACGGAAGGGCTAACTTGTTTTGACGGCATCGTTAATAACAATATACATTTAGTTACATGGAGGCAGATACCGTCGCTGTGGCGATATCAGTACCGACTAAAGCCAATGATGACGCTCACGGAATTGATTGCAAGACTTGAAGACGTTGAGGCGCCGGATGGCGAGCTTCCGATGTTGTACCCCCTCAATGGCCAAGACCTCGGGCGGTACCTGAAGCGGTTCGGCGGCGCGGACTAAACCCTGTGCCCTACCAAAACCGAGTTGACCCGACTGGCACCCTTTACGCGGAGTCCTCAAGATGCGCAACGCTCATGGGCAACCGCGGTTGCCTCCACAACGGTGCGCGTCATGTTGTCCGACAAAGGACTCCCTCACGCAGATGGATTGCATGCACGATGGAAGAGAAATTCGGCAAGAGGAAACTTCTCGAGCCAGGCAATTACACGGAACTATTCTTCCTCGATGAAGCGACTGCGCTGGCGGCGGGCCATCGGCCGTGCCCCCAATGCAGACACGCAGATTTCAAGAGGTTTGTGGCCGCTTGGCGGTCGGCAAACTTGCCTGGCACGTCCGCTGCTGACATCGATGCGGTTCTAGACCGCGAACGCAGGACTCGCCACCCGGCTGAAGCTTTTACATCAAACCTGACCGACGGTTTTATCGTACAACGCGTGGCCGACCCGGGATTCTTTCTCGTTCACAAGGGGGAAGCTCATCCCTGGTCATTCGCGGGCTATGGCGTACCTATTCCTTTATTGGGTCTCGGTACACAAGTAGAGGTGGTCACGCTGCCGAGCATGTGCCGTATCCTCGAAGCAGGGTACGCCTGTAGTATTCACCCCTCGGCCGGCGGCGACTGCCCGTGAACGCCAACTCACGCTCGCTTAGGCGTCGCGGGCAAGCGCCAGATATTGTTGGGCGGCTACGACGCGCCATGACGTCGACGAGCTGATTGAACAGGCGCAGGCGGTTCGTGCGGGCAGTACGCCCAGGGACGCACCCGTGCTCGTTACGACATCTGCTGGCACCTTGCCGGTTGCTGCGCTGGGCGACAGCGCCGGCTCCGGCTCCGCAGACCAGAGTGCACGCCAGGCCATGCCCCATCACCTTGGTGCTAACCGTCGCAGGGGAAGATGAGCGAACTGACGGGCCACGAGCGTCG
>JAAPAA010000003.1 GCA_012274165.1 Thiobacillaceae bacterium | reverse complement strand
ATGCTGCCCGGCATGATGCCGATCTTGCATTCGCCCGAGGTGATGATGCCGGGACAATTGGGGCCGATCAGCTTGGCGCCGTTGGCACGCAAGGCCGCCTTCACGTTCAACATGTCCAGCACCGGTATGCCTTCGGTGATGCAGACGATGACTTCGATGCCCGCATCCGCCGCTTCCAGAATCGAGTCGGCAGCAAAGGCCGCCGGCACGTAGATCATCGTCGCCTGCGCGCCGGTCTGCCGCACGGCATCTCGCACGGTGTTGAACACCGGCAGGTTCAGATGCGTCTGCCCGCCCTTGCCCGGCGTCACGCCGCCGACCATCTGGGTGCCGTAAGCGATCGCCTGCTCGGAATGGAAGCTGCCCTGCTTGCCGGTGAAGCCCTGGCAAATGACCTTGGTGTGTTGGTTGACGAGGATGCTCATTGCGCTTTCTCCACGGCAAGTTTGGCTGCGTGGGTGAGGCTTTCGGCGGCCAGAATCGCCAGCCCCGATTCGGCCAGCAGCGTACAGCCCAGTTCGGCATTGGTGCCTTCCAGCCGTACGATCACCGGCACTTTGACGCCGACCTCCTTCACCGCCTGGATGATGCCTTCGGCAATCACATCGCAGCGCACGATGCCGCCGAAAATATTGATGAGGAGCGCACGCACCTTGGGGTCGAGCAGGATGATCTTGAAGCCCTGCGCCACCGTTTCCGGCGTGGCGCCGCCGCCGACGTCGAGAAAGTTGGCGGGCGACCCGCCTTCCAGCTGGATCAGGTCCATCGTCGCCATCGCCAAACCGGCGCCATTGACCATGCAGCCGATGTTACCGGTGAGCGCGACGTAATTGACGTTGGCCGCATTGGCTGCGGCTTCCTTGGCGTCGATCTGGCTGTCGTCGCGCAGTTCGGCCAGTGCCTTGCGGCGGTACAGCGCGCTGTCGTCCACGCTCATCTTGCAGTCGAGCGGCAGCACGCGGTTGTCATTTGTCACCACCAGCGGGTTGATTTCGAGCAGGCTCAAATCGTTGGCGATGAACACGCGATACAAGGCCGGTAGCAGCCGGCAAAAGTCCTTGTAGGCCTCGCCCGTCAGTTCCAGCGCAAACGCCAGCGCGCGGCACTGGAAATCCTGCACCCCCAGCAGCGGGTCGCAAATCTCGGTCAGCACTTTTTCCGGGGTGGCGTGGGCGACTTCCTCGATATCCATGCCGCCCGCAGCGGAAGCCACGATGGCGACGCGTTCGGTCTCGCGATCGACCAGCAGCGACAGATACAGTTCGCGTGCAATCGGCAGGGTTTCTTCCACCAGTACCTGGTTCACCGGCTGGCCGTCGGGGGCGTTCTGATTGGTCACCAGCAAGGTGCCGAGCAGTTTCATCGCCAGCGCGCGCACGTCGTCCAGGTTCTTCACAACCTTGACGCCACCGACCTTGCCGCGCCCGCCCGCATGGATTTGCGCCTTCACCACCCAGGCCGCGCCGCCCAGTTCACTGGCGGCTGCCACGGCTGCCTCCGCACTCGCCGCAGCGATGCCGCGCGGCGTGGTAATGTTGCCCGATCGCAATATTTGTTTGGCCTGATACTCGTGCAGGTTCATGTTTGATGGAAGCTCGCCAAAACACGCATTTTGAAGCAAAGCCCGCCGATGCGGAAGCCGCAGATACGGTCATTCGCGTGATTCCGCGCATGGCCGACCTCGATCCGGCGGCCTGGGACTTGCTGGCAGGCGACTCGCCTTTTTTGCACCACGCCTTTTTGCATGCGCTGGAAACCACGGGCTGCGTCGGCGCCGACATCGGCTGGGAGCCGGTTCATCTGGCGCTGTTCCGCAACGGTCAACTCGATGCCGCGATGCCGCTCTACATCAAGCATCATTCCTGGGGCGAGTTCGTGTTCGACTGGGCGTGGGCCGATGCGTATCGCCGCCACGGGCTCAACTACTATCCCAAACTGGTGTGCTGCGTGCCTTTTTCTCCGGTACCCGGTGCGCGCCTTTTGGCCAGAAACGACGCTGACCGCAGCACGTTGATCCAGGCGGCGCTCAAGCTGATGCAGGATCTGAATTGCTCGTCATTGCACATCCTGTTTCCCACCGAACCAGACCACGCCGCACTCCAGGCCACCCCCTTGATGCACCGCAGCGGGTTCCAGTTTCACTGGCACAACGCGGGCTATGCCGATTTCGAGGCGTTTCTCGCCGTGATGACGCACGACAAGCGCAAGAAAATACGCCAGGAAAGAAAGAAACTCGCCAGCGCAGGCGTCAGCTTCCGCTGGGTCGAAGGTGCGGAAAGCACCGACGCCGACTGGGATCACTTCTATCGCTGCTATGCCGACACCTACGCCCGTCATCGCAGCGACCCGCACCTCAACCGCGCGTTCTTTGCCGCCATCCGCCAGTCCATGCCCGGGAACCTGGTGCTCATCATCGCCGACCGGCATGGCGAGTCCATCGCCTGCTCGTTCTGCGTCAAGGACAGCCAGCGGCTGTACGGCCGCCACTGGGGCACGCTGGAATATGTGCCCGGCCTGCACTTCGAAACCTGCTATCAGCAAGGTATCGAATACGCCATCGCCAAAGGTTTGCAGGTATTCGAAGGT
>JAAPAA010000353.1 GCA_012274165.1 Thiobacillaceae bacterium | reverse complement strand
TCAGGCGGTCGCCGAGAAAGCCGGTGGTGGCGACGCTGCCGACGCAGATGATGAGCGCCAGCAGCAGCACGCGCCATTCGCCGCTTGCGCGTTCGCGCCGCAATAGCCAGAGGCCGAGCCGGATGAAGTTCATGCGATGCGACCCGCAACCAGATGAATCCGCCGCTGGCAGCGTGCCGCTAGCGCTTCGTCGTGGGTCACGAGGATGAGCGTGGTGTGGGCGGAGGCGTTGAGTTCGAACAGCAGGTCGATGATGCGTGCGCCGGTGTCAAAGTCGAGATTGCCGGTGGGCTCGTCGGCAAAGACGATTTCGGGATCGGTGGCAAAGGCGCGCGCCAGTGCGATGCGTTGCTGCTCGCCGCCGGACAGTTGGCGCGGCGTGTGGCCGGCGCGCGTGGCGAGGCCGACGCGCGCGAGCCAGTGGCTGGCGCGTTCGTGCGCGTCTGACCGGCCTGCCAGCTCCAATGGCAGCAGGATGTTTTCCAGCGCGGAGAGCGCAGGCAGCAACTGAAACGACTGGAACACGAAGCCGATGCGCCCTGCGCGCAGGCGGGCGCGGGCATCTTCGTCGAGCGCGTTCAGGTTCTGGCCGAGCAAAAAAAGCTCGCCGCTGCTGGGGTGGTCGAGTCCTGCCAGCAGCCCGAGCAGGGTGGATTTGCCGGAACCGGACGCACCGGTGATGGCCAGTGTTTCGCCCGCTTTGACGGCAAGCTCGACTTCGCTGAGGATGACGAGTGAGCCGTCGGCGGTGGATACGCGCTGCGACAAGGCACGCGCGGCGACGACGGGGAACGGGGCGCTGTCAGGAGTCGTCATTGAATGGGATTCAGGTTAGGGTGAGCGGATGAATTATCGCGTGTGGATGCTGTTGTTGTGGGGATTGCCGGGATGGGCAGGAGCCAGTTCGTGTTCCTTGTTGATCGTCGGCGACAGTTTGAGTTCCGGCTATGGGCTGGCCACGGGCACGAGTTGGGTGGCCAAGCTCGAAGCACGGCTGCAAAAAACCGCGCCCGGCTGGCGCGTGGTCAACGCCAGTGTCAGCGGCGACACCACGCAAAATGGCGTGCAACGGCTGCAGCCTGCGCTGGAACGGCAGCGTCCGCAAGGCGTGCTGATCGAACTCGGCGGCAATGATGCCTTGCGCGGCATTCCGCCGGCGGAGATCAGGCGCAATCTCGTAACGATGATCCGTCAGGCCAAGGCCGCGGGCGCCTGGGTGGCGCTGTTCGACGCGCCGGTGCTGCCGAATTACGGCAAGTCCTACGCCGACGCAATCGGCCAGATGTACGGGCAACTGGCGCGCGACGAAAAGCTCATTCGCGTGCCGTGTTTTGTTTGCGCTGTCGCGGTCACCCCCGGCTTGATGCAGGCTGACGGCATACACCCGAACGAGCAGGAGCAGGAGCGGATACTCGATGTGGTGTGGCCGCATCTCCAGCCCCAACTGCGTTGCCCAGGGAAACAGCCATGAGCGGGTCGGCGTGTCCGTGTGGTTCGGGGCGCCCGCTTGCAGCATGTTGCGGGCGCTTTCACGGCGGAGAACCTGCCCCGGATGCCGAAGCGCTGATGCGCTCGCGCTACAGCGCCTACGTGCTGGGGCTGGACGATTATCTGCAGGCGACCTGGCATCCCGATACCCGGCCCGCAACGCTGGGTCTCGATGCCGCTCCGCGTCCGCAATGGCTGGGTCTGGCGATCAAGTCGCATACGCCGCTGGATGCAAACCATGCAACGGTCGAATTCGTTGCGCGCTACAAGCTCAATGGCCGCGCCTTCAAGCTGCATGAAGTGAGCCGGTTCGAGAAAGTCGATGGGCGCTGGCTGTATGCCGATGGCGAGATGCGCGAATGAAACCGCGCCGGCAGCGTTAACGGCTTACTTCTGCGCCACAGGCGGGTTTCAGCACCAGTTTGCCATCCTTGACCAGGATGCGATCGCCCGGCTGGTGTTCATCTGCGTCGTGCTGACCGTATCGCCCAGGCGATAGGTGACCTTCGCGGCTGCACCTGCCGCAATGCCTTTCCCCAGCGATTTTCCATGATTGACCACCTTTCCAGCCTGAAGTGAGGGCGCGCTCCCCAAACTGGTTTCGCGACCGTCAAGCGCACGGGCGGCCTTTATCCGAGCGTGAGCGTCCGCCTAGTACGGAGACGGAACAGGCTTTGGCGCGACACTCCCCGACCCTGGCTTGAGCGGATCGCTTGCTTTCAACTGGCTGTATTTGGCGTATTCACCCGGATCCACCCGGCCATCGTTATCGACGTCCGCCGCCCTGAAAGCCAAGTCGTCCAAGCCCTTGGCCGTGAACTCCTTCATCGAAAGATAGCCGTCCTTGTCGGTGTCGAGCGTCTTGAAACTCAGGCCCGCAACGGACGCGGCCTGTGCGGGCGGGACGCTCTCCGCGGCATAAGCCGGCT
Source organism: Thiobacillaceae bacterium (assembly GCA_012274165.1). Lineage (GTDB taxonomy): Bacteria > Pseudomonadota > Gammaproteobacteria > Burkholderiales > Thiobacillaceae > Thiobacillus. The sequence continues at coordinate 2,965 of JAAPAA010000353.1, read as the reverse complement.
GCAAGGCTAGTCCCAGAAGCGCAACAGCAATCAGCGTTGGCCTGGTGCTGGTTTTCGATTTCATGAGGGTCTCCTGAATACCGGGGGATGGCCCCGTGCTGTCTTCATAGTTCATTCTAGACAACTGAATTGAGTACGCCATTCCGGCCTGCCTCATGGACCCGTGGCTGCCCGGATCGTGCTGGCGCAGGTTTTTGCGAATTTTCCTTATGCGCTCCTGCTGGCCGTGCAAGCGGGGCACTGATACGCGGCGTATTCGCAGAAGCTGAGCATGGGTTTTTTCGTCGGCTATAAAACAGGAAAGGCGGTCAAAGACCGCATCAATTTTCGGGGGACTGTCGATGCTCGAAAGGCGGATACGCGAGAAAGTGATGGCGTTTGTCATGGCAGGCGGCGAGGGATCGCGCCTGTACCCGCTGACGAAGGAGCGTTGCAAGCCATCGGTGCCGTTCGGGAGCCGCTACCGCATCGTGGATTTCGTGCTGAGCAATCTGTTGAACTCGGATATCCGCTCGATCTATCTGCTGGTGCAGTACCGGCCGCAATCTCTGATCGAGCATATCCGCAAGGCGTGGACTGTCTCGACGCTGTTTTCTGAACAGTTTGTAACCGTGGTGCCGCCGCAGATGATCAGGGACGGCACCCTGTTCGGCGGCACCGCCGATGCGGTGTATCAGAGCATGAACCTGATGGACATGCATCGCCCGGATATGGTCGCGGTATTCGGGGCGGACCATATTTACCGCATGGACGTGCGGCAAATGGTTCGCTTCCATTGCGAGAACCAGGCCGATATCACGGTGGCCGCGCTTCCGGTTCCGCTCGATCAGGCGTCGAACTTCGGCATTATCGAAACCGATGCAGCGGGAAGGGTCACCGGCTTTCGGGAAAAACCCGCGCAGGCGAAGCCGATGCCGCACGATCCGCTGCGCGTCTACGCATCGATGGGGAATTATCTGTTCAACGCAGAGCTGCTGCGGGCGGCGCTGGAAGAGGCGCACGAGCGCGGCGAGACGGATTTCGGCCACCATGTGCTGCCGCGCCTGTCGCAGACGCATCGGGTGTTCGCCTACAACTTCGCCGACAACGTGGTGCCGGGCACCCAGCCCTACGAGGAGCAAAACTACTGGCGCGATGTGGGGACGCTGGATACCTATTTCGAAGCGCATTTCGACGTGCTCGGCCTGGAGCCGTGCTTCGATGCATTCAATCCGGAATGGCCGATTTATTCCAGCCATTATCAGGGCCCGACCGCGCGCATCATCCACGGCGAAATCGAGAATTCGCTGCTGGGCGCGGCGACCATCGTGAATGAAGCGAAGATACGCAATTCGATCCTGCGGCGCGAAGTCGTGGTCGAACCGGGGGCGCGGATCGAGGATTGCGTGATCATGGACTATGCGCGCATCGGCGCCGGCGTCAGGCTGCGCCGCGTGATTATCGACAGGCATAACCGGATCGCGGCCGGCACCGAGATCGGCTACGACCACGACCGCGACCGCGCGGCCGGCTATCACGTCACCGAAGGCGGGCTCGTCGTGGTTCCTCTGGGCGATACCCGCTATTACTCACGCGGCGGCTACCGCACCGGCGGGGGGTATTCCGAATAAAGACCGTATCGTCGTTAAAGAAAAAGCACCTGGGCGGTTAAGCGCCAGGTGCTTGTATTGGGTGGGGTGGACGATGGGGCTCGAACCCACGACAACAGGAATCACAATCCTGGACTCTACCAACTGAGCTACGTCCACCACTGTTACAACGCTAACAAAACCTTGGCCTGCCCGACAGGAATCGAACCTGTAACCCCCAGCTTAGAAGGCTGGTGCTCTATCCGGTTGAGCTACGGGCAGAGCGTTACTATCCTCGGGCGCCATCTTTTAAATTATTGGGGGTGGTCGGGGTGAGGGGATTCGAACTCCTGACATCCTGCTCCCAAAGCAGGCGCGCTACCGGGCTGCGCTACACCCCGAAATCCTGTTAATGCGGTCCAGCTGCATTTCGGAGAAGCGAGACTATACATGGGCAAAGCGGGTATGGTCAATTTTAGCTTGAGTAAAGCAGGGGGTTTCCGGGAAAATCACCCATTTGCATCAGGGTGGATTGAATGAGCGCACGTATTCTGGACGGCAAGGCCATGGCTGACACCATTCTCGCAGTGGTTCACGACAAGGTGGCCGAACGCGAGGCGCAAGGCAAACGTCCGCCCGGCCTGGCGGTGATTCTGGTGGGTGACGATGCGGCCTCCGCCGTGTATGTGCGAAACAAGAAACGCGCCTGCGAACGGGCTGGCGTGACCAGCGTGGCGCACGATTTGCCGAGTGCAACGACGCAGGAACAGGTGCTGGAGCTGATCGATACGCTGAATACCGATCCGGCGATCGATGGCATTCTGGTACAGCTGCCCTTGCCTGCGCATATCGATACGGAGACGGTGATTGAACGCATCCTCCCCAAAAAGGACGTTGACGGCTTTCACCCTTACAACATTGGCCGCCTGGCGGTGAAAATGCCCACCCTGCGGCCGTCCACCCCGCGCGGCATCATGACGCTGCTGCGTGCTACCAACGAAGAATTGCGCGGCAAGAATGCGGTGATGGTCGGTGCGTCGAATATCGTCGGCCGGCCGATGAGCCTGGAGCTTTTATTGGCGGGTTGCACCATCACGGTGTGCCACAGTGCGACGCGCGATCTGGAAAGCTTTGTGCGGTCCGCCGAAATCCTGGTGGTGGGCGTGGGGCGGGCGCGCATGATTCCGGGCGACTGGATCCGTGAAGGCGCGATCGTGATCGACGTCGGCATTAACCGCCTGCCCGATGGAAAACTGGTTGGCGATGTCGATTTTGAAGCCGCTGCGCAACGCGCCAGCTGGATCACGCCGGTGCCCGGCGGGGTCGGCCCGATGACCGTTGCGACCCTGCTGGAAAATACCCTGGAGGCGGCGTTGATGCATAACCCCTGATCGGGG
>JAAPAA010000352.1 GCA_012274165.1 Thiobacillaceae bacterium | reverse complement strand
GTACGTGAGCTGGGTTTAAAACGTCGTGAGACAGTTTGGTCCCTATCTGCCGTGGGCGCTGGAAGATTGACGGGGGCTGCTCCTAGTACGAGAGGACCGGAGTGGACGTGCCTCTGGTGTACCGGTTATGACGCCAGTCGTATCGCCGGGTAGCTAAGCACGGAAAAGATAAACGCTGAAAGCATCTAAGCGTGAAACTTGCCTGAAGATAAGTCTTCCCTTGCACCTTGAGTGCACTAAAGGGTCGTTGAAGACCACAACGTTGATAGGCTGGGTGTGGAAGCGCAGTAATGCGTTAAGCTAACCAGTACTAATTGCCCGTGAGGCTTGACCCTATAATTTTGAGAAGTGTGCAGTGTGTGTGCGCACGATACAACTTCAATCCATACCTTCTTCCAGATACGCCTGACCCCGGTCATGCGTAATTAATAGCCGGCTGAAGATCGCAAGATCAACGGCACCCCAGACAATCAGAATGCTGGGTCAGAGCAGATCTAAACAGGCTTGCTCTTGATCCTCACCCCTTTGTCTGACGACCATAGCAGAGTGGAACCACCCCTTCCCATCCCGAACAGGACGGTGAAACGCTCCCGCGCCAATGATAGTAGGCATTACGCCTGTGAAAGTAGGTCATCGTCAGACTCCTTACTCGTAGCCCAAGTGGCTAAACTAACCCCCTCAGTCCCTGAGGGGGTTTTTTATTGCCCGAAATATCACAGCAGACACAACACGGCAGGTCTCAGGCAATTGGACAGGTAAAATGTATCGGTGACTACCCGACTTCATCACGCACTCTTGCCTATCCTGCGCCGTCTAGTCGATGGTGCTTTCCACTCTGGCCAGGATCTAGCGCTGGAATTTGAGCTTTCACGCGCCAGCGTCTTCAATGTCATCAGACAGGCTCAAACACTGGGCGTTACCATCCATGCTGTTCGCGGCAAGGGTTATAAGCTTCCCGGGGGTGTTGAGTGGATGGAGAGCGCGGCGATTGTTCGGTATTTAGGCGTGGCTGCCCATGCTTTCGACGTACGCGTCGAGGACTGCGCTGAGTCGACCAATTCTGCATTAATGATGGCTGCCTTGCGCGGTGCGCTAGATGGCAGTGTGCTTTGTGTGGAACATCAGTACGCGGGCAAGGGTCGGCGTGGTCGTCAATGGCATGCGGCATTGGGTGGAAGCTTGACGTTTTCCGTCTTGTGGCGATTTGATCGTGGCTTGCAGTCGATGGCGGGTTTGAGCCTGGTTGTTGGTCTTGCGGTAGCGCGTGCAATCAATCGGCATAGTCGCCACTCCGCTCAATTGAAGTGGCCAAATGATGTATTGGCAGGCCATCGCAAACTGGCGGGGGTATTGGTCGAAGTGCAGGGCGATATGCATGGGGCGGCCTTCGCGGTGGTTGGCATCGGCTTGAATGTTCGGTTGAATGAAGCGCAACGCGAGAGCATCGATCAGGCGGTGATTGATCTTGCTGAAATGGGCGTAACGATCGGTCGAAATCAGCTGCTTGCGGACTGCCTGCAGGAATTACACACAGCGTTAGCTGTTTTCAGGGAACACGGATTCGCAGCCTTTCGCGCGGATTGGATGGCGCTGGATGCCTATGCGGGAAAAGAAGTTAGCCTGCTGTTGCCCAATACGCAGGGAATGCATGGGGTGGCGGCCGGAGTTGACGATACGGGCGCTATTTTGTTGCGTGATCAACGCGATGCCTTGACTGCCTACAGCGGCGGTGAGATCAGCTTACGGTTGGGGCCGCGGCGATGACAGGGCATCTGTTGATTGATGCGGGCAACACGCGGTTGAAATGGGTCTTGGTGGAAGACGGCCTCTGGCGATCGCCTGTCAACGCCGCTTACGATGACTTGTCGGCTCTGTCACGTGCGTTGGCGGCCAGGACTGCGTGCACGATCGCCAGTGTGGCTCGCCCTGAGCATGCAAATGAGATCAAAGCCCTGCTGGCTATGCAGGATATCGAGCCCCGTTGGTTGACATCTGAAGCGCGCTTTCTGGATGTCAGAAATACCTACGCGAACCCGACGCTGTTGGGGGTGGATCGCTGGATGGAGTTGATCGCTGCACGTCAACGCACCCACGCCGCCACCCTGGTGGTGTCGATGGGGACGGCAATGACAGTGGATGCCTTGTCGGCGGACGGCGTGTTCTTAGGCGGCTTGATTATTCCGGGGCAGGCCATGATGCGGCATTCACTGGAACAGGGTACGGCGCATGTCGTGGCGACGGATGGGTCGTGGCAAGCGTTCCCGCAAACCACTGCCGATGCGGTTCAAAGTGGAATCATTGCAGCCATGTGTGGTGCCATTCACATGCAGTATGCGCGACTCGCCACGCAATGTGGTTGCGTGCCGCATTGTTTGCTGACCGGCGGCGACGCTGCCGTACTGATGCCCCACCTGGATTTGCCGGCGGAGCATGTGCCATTCCTGGTGCTTGAAGGAATCGATCGCGTGGTCAAGGAGGGTCGGCCAGGATGAAATGGGTCATGTGGGCTTTGCTGCTGGCCAACCTTGGCGTGGCGGGTTTCTTTGTCGGACGCGGCTACTGGCCACAGGCTGAGCCGGAGCAAAATGCGCCGCTGAACGTTGATCGCTTGAGCTTGCGCAGCCAGAGCGCGTCGGTGGAGTCGCAAAAAAACTCGTCATCACGTGTGGCGCAGGTGCAAACGAAGTCCTTATGCGTTGAATGGCGTGGTTTAAGCCGGGATGAGTTTCCGCTGGTGCGTGAGCAGCTCAAGGCCATGGCGGGTGAGCGGGTGATGTCGTTTACCGAAGTGCCCTTGAATACGCGGGCCTGGGTGATTTTCCCACCTTTGCCCAGCCCTCAATCAGCGATTGCGAAGCTGAACGAACTGGCTGCGGCAGGCGTCAAGGATGCTTTTGTGGTGAAGGATGCTGCCTGGCGCAATGCCATTTCGCTTGGCTTGTATGCAAACGCAGAAGCGGCGGATCGAAGAGTGCATGAAGTGGAGAGCAAGGGCGTGCTCGGCACGCGGGTTGAATTGCTGCCGCGCAAGGGAACCGATTTTTATTTTGTGATCCGCAGCGAGGATGCGGATGCGCTGAAAAGCCTCGATGCGATCAAGCAGGCCTACCCCAACAGCCAGCAATCGCGGGTGGCCTGCCGCTTATAAGCTGCGGAACACATAGTTCAGCACGATGCCGCCGAACACCGCCGCACCGAACCAGGTGTTGTGCAGAAAGGCACGAAAGCACTGTTGGGGATCGCGCTGGCGTATCAGTATCAAGTGGTAGAACGCAATCACCGCTGCCACCCCTAGCCCGGCATAGAAGGCCACATTCATCTGCCGGTGCCAGCCGACCCAGGCGAGGATTCCCAGCGTGGCGGCGTAGCACACTGCGATTGCAGCAAGATCATAGCGGCCGAAGGTGAGCGCCGAAGTTTTGATGCCGATTTCAAGATCGTCCACCCGGTCGACCATGGCGTATTCGGTATCGTAGGCGACTGCCCAGAAGACGTTGGCGGCCAGTAACAGCCAAGCCTCCAGCGGAACGGCACCCCACAATGCTGCATAGCTCATCGGAATACCAAAGCCGAATGCGATGCCGAGATACGCCTGCGGAATGGCAAAAAAGCGCTTGGTGAACGGGTAGCTGGCTGCCAGAAAGAGCGCGACGACCGATAGCCCGATGACCAGTTTGCCGAGTGGCAACACCAGCAGAAACGCCAGCAGCGCCAGTCCGGCCGCCAGCAGCAGCGCTTCCTTGGGTGACACCTTGCCAGCCGCAAGCGGACGCTCACGGGTGCGGGCCACCTGCGGATCAATATCGCGGTCAGCGTAGTCGTTGATCACGCAACCGGCAGAACGCATCAGCACCACCCCGATGATGAATAGCCACAGAATCAGCCAGTCAGGCCGGCCATGGCTGGCCAGCCACTGCGCCCACAGGGTCGGCCACAGCAGCAGCAGAATGCCAATCGGCTTGTCGAGCCGCATCAGTTTCTCGTAGTGGGTCAGGCGTTCGGTCAGGGTCATAAAGCGTCGATGGCAGGCAGAAAAACTTCGGTCACCAATAACGGCTGGCCGTTGAGACAAAATATCGAGCGGCGTGCCCACAAATAACGCGCCGTGAGCCCGGTGTGGCGACGCGCCGCGCGATAAAGCGGATGGCGCGCATCGATGCGGCGCAGCGTCAAACCGAGCCGCCGGATGCGCGGGTTGGTAAACAGGGCTTCCCCCAGCGGTTTGCTGCCCAGTCGGGTGATCCCGTTCCAGCCACCGCGCAGGCTGGGGCGAGGCAGCACGCTGTGGGCAAACACACGGGCTTGCCCATTTCCCATGAGCAGGACATCGCGTACGTAAGCCCGTGTGGTCGGCCGCGAGTGCAAGGCCTCGGTTTCATCGTGAAACGGCAGCATGAGTCCGCGTGCAAGCAATTGAACCCTGAAATCGGCATGGTGTGCCTGCAGGCGTCGGGTGAGCGAACCCCGGTCCGACAATCCGCTGCGCAGTGCGCGGGGTGCGCGAAAAGCATGCGCCAGCCAGTTGTGCCGCAGCTGCGTATAGCGGAGGGGGACGTGCCGGCAAGCGCTCACTGCAGAGTCCAGGGGAAAACGCGCATTATGCCAGCGGCCACCTGCGGACAGTGCTAGCATGACGGCCGCATTCCAATGACATCAAACGAGGAGACCGAATGCTTTTACGGATAAGCGCTGTCACGAGCCTGGCGATGGTGGGGCTGTTGTCGGGCTGTTCGACCGGCCAGCTTGTTGCGCGTGGCGCGTCCCCCCTGATCAACAACGGCGTGGTGGCGATGAACCGCGAGACCGACCTCGGGCTTGCACGTGCGAGCATGCCGGCCAATCTGAAAATGCTCGAGGCGCTGCTGATCGCCGACCCCGGCAACGCGGTATATCAGGTGCAGGCGTCGATGGGGTTTTATGGTTACACGCTGGCGTTCGTTGAAACCGGCGCCGAACCCGGCGACCGCGATCGCGCGGCCAGCCTGTATCAACGTGCACGCGCGCACGCTTTGGTTGCGCTCGATCAAGCCGGGATGTCAGAAACTGTGCTCACCGGTGATGACGCAACGTTCAGGCGGACACTGGCGGCGCTCAACGCAGACGCGGTGCCGGCGCTGTTCTGGACCGCTTCGTCGTGGGGCAAATGGATCGAGCTCCAGCTCGACGATCCGGCGCGGTTGGCCGAATTGCCACGTGTCGAGGCGCTGATGCAGCGTGTGCTGGAACTCGACGAAACCTATTATCACGGCGGCGTGCACGTGTTCTTCGGCGCCTACTACGGCGGCCGGGCGCCGATGTTCGGCGGGGACTTTGCGCGTTCGGCCAGGCATTTCGACCGGGCTGCAGCGATCAATCAAAACAAGCTGCTGCTGGTTGAAGTCTATCGTGCGCGCTACTTGCTGCGGCAAATGGGCGAGCGTGATGCGTTTCACGCTACCCTGACCCGCGTACTCGATGCGTCGGTGAATGACCCCGAACTCAATCTAGCCAACGCACTGGCCAAACAGGAAGCCGCCGCGTTGCTCGCCCAGGAAAAGGATTTGTTTTGATGCGTAAATTCATGCTGCAAACCGTGTGTGCCATTGCCCTGCTGGGGGCGGCTGCCGCTCACGCGGCGGACACCTATGTGCTCAAATTCGCCACGCTCGCGCCGCAGGGTTCGACCTGGATGAAGGCCTTCGATGCCTGGGGCAAGGATCTGGCGACCCGCAGTCAGGGACGCCTCACGGTCAAGTTTTATCCCGGCGGCATATCGGGCGACGAGCCCGACATGCTGCGCAAGATTCGCTTCGGCCAGTTGCAGGGTGCCGCGTTGTCGGGGCATGGCGTCGGCGAAATCTTTCCGCCCGCGCGTATCCTCGAAACGCCGTTCCTGTTCCACAGTCACGCCGAGATCGACGCCGTGCGCGCCACACTCCAGCCCGCCATCGAGGCTGGATTCCGCGCCAATCAATATGAACTGCTCGCCTGGATGGAAGTGGGCAACATTCACTTCTTTTCCACCAAGCCGCTGGCGAATCTGGACGAGATGGCGCGCCGCCGCATCTGGCAATGGCAGGGCGACCGCTTCATGGATGCCTTCTTCAATGCCAACGGCTGGTCGCCGGTGGCGCTGCCGATCACCGAGGTGTACACCGGACTCTCCACCGGGATGGTCGATACCGTCGTGAGCACGCCGCTCGCCAGCATTGCCCTGCAATGGGCAAGCAAGACGCCTTACATGAGCGACCAGTCGATGGCGACCGGGATCGGTGCGGTGGTGGTAACCAACAAGTTCTACGCCGGGCTGCCAGCCGACCTGCAAGCGCTGCTGAAAAGCAGCGGCGTGCTGCTGTCAAAGCGACTGATTGCCGACACCCGTCGCGACGACCTGGCATCGTTCGCGGTGCTGGCAAAAACGACCCAACCGATGGTGGGCATGCAAAAAGCCAACATCAACCTTGCCGAGCAGACCGCGCTGACCCGCAAAGCCGTCAGTGCGCTGGAAGCCAAGGCCTATCTTTCCGCCGCTCTTGACCGGGAAGTGGACGCTGCGCTCGCCCGCTATCGCAGTCAAAACAAGTGATGGTCCTGCGTGCCTGCCGCTGGCTGGAACAGGTCCTGACCCGAATCGAGCTCGGTGCCGCGCTGCTCGCCTTCGCCTTCATGCTGGCCCTGTCGGTGGCCGATATCGTCGGCCGCAACCTGTTCCACGCCACGCTGCCCGGCGGCGACCTCGTGTTGCGCCAACTGGTGCTGTGGGTCGCCTTGCCCGGTGCCGCGCTCGCGGTCGCCGCGCAGCGTCATCTGCATCTCGATCCCGCCAATCTCACCGCCCGTCCGGCCTGGCAAAAGCTCACCGCGATCCCCTTCAACCTGGGATCCGCGCTCGTTTGCGCGCTGCTCGCGCATGCGGCGTGGAGCTACTGGCTGGATGAATGGCAATACGAGTCGGCTGACGCGGTCTGGCTGGCCTGGCTGGGCCTGATCCTGCCAATCGCCTTCGGGCTGCTGGCGCTGCATTTCCTGCTGCGCGCCGTATTGGCCATACCGGATAAAGCGGCATGACGTCCTTGCTCTTTGTCGTGCTGGCGCTGGTCGGCCTGCCGCTGTTTATCGTGTTGGGCGCAGCGGCGCTTACCGCAACGCATGGGGCGCAACTGGATCCGGCGCTGTTGATGGTGGAATTTGCACGGCTCGCCGCCTCGCCCAATCTGGTGGCGATCCCGCTTTTCGTGCTGGCTGGAGCCGTGTTGGGACAGGGTGGCGCGCCGAAACGGCTGGTGCGCTTTTTCAACGCGTTGCTGGGTTGGATGCCTGCTGGCATCGCCTGGGTGGCGGTGCTGACGTGCATGGTCTTCACCGCGTTTTCCGGCGCATCCGGCGTCACCATTCTCGCCCTCGGCGGGTTGTTGTATCCGATGCTCAAACACGAGCAGTATCCGGACAAGTTCGCGCTCGGCCTCATTACCGCAGGCGGCTCGATGGGCCTGCTGTTGCCGCCCAGCCTGACGGTGCTGCTGTATGGCGTGGTGGCGCAGGTTGATATCGGCGACCTGTTCGTGGCCGGCTTGCTGCCCACCTTGTTGCTATTCGTGATGGTGGGTGCTTATGCCCTGTTGCGTGGTGCGCGCGGCGCACCGCGTCACCACTTCCGTCTGCGTGAACTCGCCCTCGCCGCGCGCGCTGGCTGGGCGGATTTGTTGCTGCCCGTCGGCGTGATCGGCGGGCTGGCCGGCGGCTACCTCACTGTGGCCGAACTCGCCGCCTGCACCGCGCTGTATTCCTTGCTGCTCGAAACCGTAATCCATCGCGAGATCGGCGCGAAACAGCTGGTGTGGGTCGTTCACGAAGCCGCCGTACTGGTGGGCAGCTTGTTCATCATTCTGGGCTTGAGTCTGGGCCTCACCAACCTGCTGATCGACGCGCAGGTGCCGATGCACCTGCTCGACTGGGTGCGAGCCAAAGTCACCAGCCCGCTGGAATTCCTGATGTGGATGAACCTCGCCCTGCTGGCGGTTGGCTGCATGATGGACATCTTTTCCGCCATCGTCATCGTCACCCCCTTGCTGCTGCCGCTGGCGACGCACTTCGGTATCCATCCGGTGCATCTGGGCATCGTCATTCTCGCCAATCTGGAAATCGGTTACCTCACCCCGCCGGTCGGCATCAACCTGTTCCTTGCCAGCCAGCGCTTCAAAAAGCCGGTATTTGAGGTGTTCCGCGCCACCTTGCCGTTTCTCGTGCTGCTGCTGGCGTGGCTGCTGTTACTGACTTATGTGCCCGCGCTGAGTATGTGGCGGTTGGGTGGGTAGCAGCGGGCAGTGTGTGCCACACGTTTTTCAGCTTCCTGCCAGAACCTGACGTCCGCCGAGCCAGCGTTCGACGTGGCGTGCGGCAATTTCCGGGTGCTGTGCAAGGCAGCGTTGCGCCCAGTCGCGCGCGGTTTCGAGCAACTCGATATCACGCTCCAGGTCGGCGAAGCGCAGCATCGGCAGGCCGCTTTGGCGGCTGCCTAGAAACTCGCCGGGGCCACGCAGATTCAGATCCTGACGGGCAATTTCAAAACCGTCGGTGGATTCGAAAATCACTTTGAGGCGTGCCCGCGCCAGCTCCGACAGCGGCGTTTCGTAGAGCAGCACACACACCGATTCGCGGCTGCCGCGACCGACGCGGCCGCGCAGTTGATGCAATTGCGCGAGTCCCATGCGTTCGGCATGTTCGATCACCATCAGCGCGGCGTTGGGCACATCGACGCCGACTTCGATGACGGTGGTGGCGACCAGCAGATGGATGTCGCCGGCCTGAAACGCGTTCATCATGGCCTGCTTGTCGGCGGGCTTGAGGCGGCCATGCACCAGCCCGATGTTGAGTTCCGGCAATTGCGCGGTCAGCGCGGCGTGGGTGTCTTCGGCGGTTTGCAGTTGCAGTTTTTCCGATTCCTCGATCAGCGGACATACCCAGTAGGTCTGGCCGCCTTCGAGACAGGCTTCGCGCACCCGCGCCAGAACGTCGTCGCGCCGGGCTGAACTGACGAGTTTGGTGACGATGGGGGTGCGCCCGGGCGGCAGTTCGTCGATGGTCGAGACATCGAGGTCGGCGAAAAAACTCATCGCCAGCGTGCGCGGGATCGGCGTCGCGCTCATCATCAACTGGTGTGGTTCGCTGCCTTTTTGCATCAGCGCCAGCCGCTGGCCGACGCCGAAGCGGTGCTGCTCGTCGACCACCACCAGCCCCAGCTTGTTGAAACTGCCGGCTTCCTGAAACAGCGCGTGGGTGCCGAACACGACGTCGGCCTCACCTGCCGCCACCGCCTGCCAGGACGCTGCGCGCTGTGATTTGCGCTGGCTGCCGGAGATCCAGGCGCAACGCAGACCGAGTGTTTCGAACAGCGGCGTGAGCTTTTTTGCGTGCTGTTCGGCGAGGATTTCGGTCGGTGCCATGAACGCGGCCTGCAGGTTGTTCTCCACTGCCTGCAAACACGCCAGGGCGGCGACCACGGTCTTGCCGCTGCCGACGTCACCCTGCAGCAGGCGCCGCATCGGATGCGGCTGCGCGAGGTCGGCGCTGATTTCAGTCCAGGCGCGCTGTTGCGCGGCAGTGAGC
>JAAPAA010000351.1 GCA_012274165.1 Thiobacillaceae bacterium | reverse complement strand
GTCCGCCGCTGCAGAGGGGCCCGGTAAGAGCGGCGCGCTTCCTGCGCGCACTTTTGGCAAACCAAATGAAGAGCCAAGCAAAGCAAAGCCAGTTCGGCGACTTGGTGCTTAAACTCGAAACTGATAGCTGAGGCCTTTTGGAAGTTGGCGGACGTTTGATAGTCCACTCTGGACTAAGTTTCCCCTGTTGTGAGAGGTGGAGTTTCGGTTATCCCAGCCTGATTTCGTTCCGCTTGATCTTTGGCTTCGATAAGGACAAACGAGCCAACATCGATGGGCGACTAGTCCGTGACACGGGCTCGAGTTTTTCGGCATCGCGGCCCGTACCCGGCCTGACCTTTGCGCGGGCCTGCGTAGTCACCGTCGCCCTCAATCGAATCAGAAGCAGTTGGGAGACAAGGAACAGTCCCACTTGCCTTCCGTGCGAAGGAAGCGACACGTCAGATCCCGCAAACCACCCCACAACGGGAGCGAAGCAATTTCTTCTGACGTGGCTGGGCGAACACCTTGAAATTCATGGAAGGCGTGATCTTCATCGGTGGGACCATCGCCAAAGGCGAACAGCTGATCGCACAGTGCAGGCACCCCGACCTGCTCGGCAACGAAGCATCCGTTCGCGTCGCAACACCCGCGGATCAGATCTTCTTCAACGTCGCGGCTCGCGCCGTAAAGAAGCAACATGCCGCTGGCCTTGTAGTTCGACGCGTCACGGTATTGGTAAATGAAAACTTGGCGCTCGCCGTCGTCTTCGTCCTCATGCAGAAAATAGATTGCATCAGGAATGTCTGAAGTCCACGCGCTTCGGGTCATGATGTATCCAAGCTTGTTGACGATGTGAAATCCTGGCACGGCGTACCAGTTCTCATCTTCATAAGCACCGGTATCGACGATGGTCCACACGCGCTCGACTGGCTGATCTTTGACGTCGTCGAAGTCGAACATGCCACCATCGGATTTCTGGATAACGGCCCAGTCGCTCCAGAACGCATCTTCGGAAATATATGGGTCGCTCATGAGGCCTCAGTCGGCAACGCGTGTATCGAGCATGGTCATTCGATGCTTCGATACGAAGTACGGATCGGGAGCGAAGCGCTCGGGCATGTCGATTCGTTTGTCTTCAGTGGGCCAAAACACGTCCTGCAGGAAGCTGTCCTTGCTCGCTTTGATGCGATCGGACAGCACCACGCGCCAGTCATCGCTCAGGCTGAAAAGATAACTATCGAAAGCCTTGTCGTGGATCGCCGACAGGCACAGGCCGTTGCTCGGGTTCAGGCGATTGGCCTTGTCTGCACTCCACGGAACAATATGGCTGGCTACCAGCAGGCGAGAATCGCTGACGCCAGAGATGCAGCATCGGCCTCGATAGCTGGCAAGCACGGTGCGACGAAAGAAGTTCTGCTTGATGCGTTGCTGCACGATGGCTTGGCGGGTCTCGCCGGTGAAGTCGGTGAGCGTGATGTGGTCGCCGGTGTCGCTGGGCTCCATCGCCGCCATCCCACGACCACGCAGTAGAGACTGGCGCAGCTTTTCGCATTCCAGCGCGAGATCCTCCCAGTTCGCGTGAAAGGCGTCCCACGTCTCCCGGTCCAGCACCGACGCGCCGCTCAGGCCTTTGCGGCCGGTGTCGGTGATCGAGGGGTCGAGACTGGCGAAGTTGACTAGCTTCATGGCGAGCGCACTCGGGGTGCGGCCGATCAACGAGGCCAGTTCGATGATCTGGGGATTCTTGCTATGAAGCTTTCCGAACGGAGTCTGGCAATAGAAATAGAAGGCGAGCCTGAGCTGTTCACGCGTCCAGTTTCCGTGGCTGGGGAAGCGCGTAGCCGTGACGTCGGTGGGTTTCATCGGTGCGGTTTCTCGGGCCATAACCATGAAAAGTGCTGCGGTCGAAGTAACGCGGGCGGCACCGTGAGCTTGAATCGTAGCTGGCTCATGGAACGAGACGAGCTGTCCCGTGCTTGGAGCACGTGGGTTGTTGGCGCTACGGCACTTCCTTCGTTGTTTTTTCGAGGATCTTCATGGCTTCGGCGTTGCGCCGCTTCCAATCGCGTAGCTCGGCTTCGGTTTGCGGGGTGTGGCTGTAGTCGTTCGCCGGGACCGTTCGCACGCGCGCTGCGACTGGGAGATAGCGCGGGCGTGCAGCGGGTGAGGGCGCGATGGTTTCAGCGGAGATTGTGCGGGCGGGCAGCGAGGTGGGACGCGTGGCGTGGTTCAGTACGGTGATGACCAGCAGGCCTATAGCCATTGCGCCGATCAGTGCCATGGGCGTTTCGATGAATCGAGGCTGCGGCATCTTCGGACGCTGCACCGAATGCACGGTGGCGATGAGCTCGCTGCCGTCGACCAGTTCGATGGGTTTGCCTTGGGCGAAGCGTCGGGCATCGGGGGTGTAGTCGCCTAGCGCGACGATCTTCACGTCATCGGCGCGGTGGTGGGTCAGCAGGCCAAACATTTCGCGCACCACGTTGACGCTGATCTGCCGCGTGCGCCATTGCTTGCACTGCACCAGCGTGGTCCTGCCGCCCTTGCGCAGGATCAGATCGATGCCGCCATCGGCTCCGCCCAAGCCGTTCTCAGTGACGTCGTAGCCTTGCCGGCGAAACGCCTCGCCAGTGAGCATTTCGAACTCGTTCCAGTCCATGCGATGCAGGCTGTCGAGGCCGGTTTGGGTGTCGAGCAGCACGCGTCGTTTGTTTTTGCCGAAGAACGATGCGCTGGCGGCAATCCAGCATCCGCCGAGCAGCATCCAGCCGATCGGTGCGTAGACGCCTCGCGAACTGGCATCGCCGAGTCCCGACAAATACGGATTGTGCGATGCCGTGAAATACCAGCCAATGCCATAGCGCACGGCAAGGTAGGCGATGAAACCGGTCAGCACGCCGGCTGGCCATGGCATCGATGCTACAAGCTCGATACCGCTTTGATTTTTCTTCGCCATTGACTCCTCCTGAGTGCTCCTTGGCCCTCGCCACTATACGGCGAGTGATCGTGGCCGTAGCGGTGGTCGCTTTCCGTTGATCAATGAAAATCCCGCGACCCGGCCTGCAGTTTGCCGAGCAGTTCGCTGAGGTCGGTGAGGTGGTGGGCGAGCAGGTTGCGGACGCCGTCGACGTGTTGCCATGGGCCGTCGACCATCAGCAGGCGGGAGGTGATGAGGGCGCGGCGGTATCGGGTGGCGATGTGCTGCCAGACGATCACGTTGATCGGGCCGTGTTCGTCTTCCATGGTGATGAAGATGACGCCGCTGGCGGTGCCCGGTTGCTGGCGGGTGATGACCAGGCCTGCGGCGCGCACGGGGGCGCCGTGGGGTGCGTGTTGCAGTTCGCGGGAATCGCGGCAGCGCCGGGCGCGCAGTTGCGCGCGCAGCTGGCGTAGCGGATGCGGGCCGAGGCTGAGGCCGGTGCTGGCGTAGTCGGCGGCGGTGTCCTGGGCGACGGTGGGCAGGGGCAGGGCGGCGGGGGTTTCGGCGCTGGAC
>JAAPAA010000350.1 GCA_012274165.1 Thiobacillaceae bacterium | reverse complement strand
GGCGGGACGCAGCGCGGCCCTGCCCGGTATCCAGGATTTGTCGCTGTCGACCAACGCCACCCAGCTCGACAAACACGCGCCCGCCCTAAAAGCCGCAGGCGTGACCCGCTTGAACGTCAGCCTCGATTCGCTGCAACAGGCGCGGGTCGAAAAAATCAACGGGCGCGACGTGCTGGCCAAAGTCATGGCCGGGCTGGCCGCCGCGCAGGATGCGGGCTTCACGCCGATCAAGCTCAACATGGTGGCGCTGCGCGACAGCAACGACGACGAAATCGACGAAATGGTCGCCTTCTGCATCGAGCGCGGCTTTGTACTGCGGCTGATCGAATCCATGCCGATGGGCGTCACAGGCCAAAGTGCCGAATACCTCGATCTGCAGCCGGTGAAAGAACGCCTGCGCAAACAGTTCAATCTGGTCGAAACCACCCTGCCCGGCGCCGGCCCGGCACGCTATCTCGGCACCGCGGATGGCCGCTTCAACGTGGGATTCATCACGCCGATTTCGCAGCATTTCTGCGATACCTGCAACCGCATCCGCATCGCCGTCGACGGCACCGCCTACATGTGCCTGGGGCAGGATGAGAAATTCGAATTCCGCCCGCTGTTGCGCGGTGGCTGTTCGGATGCCGAGCTGGAAGCGGCGATCATCGGCGCCATCAACCTCAAACCCGAACGCCACGAATTCAACGAGTCCCCGCACAAGATCCTGCGCTTCATGTCGATGACGGGCGGCTGAACGCTCAACTGTGAACCGTAAAACGTCGCCGGCATCGGCGACGTTTTACTTTCACGAGACGAGAGAGATGCCTACATCGGCAAGCCGATATTCGAATAAATCCACAGCCAACCGCCGATGCTCGCCATGCCGAAGATCAGGCACATGAGCGTATCGATCACGTCTGCTCGCTTGTTCATCATCGCGCGCATTTGAGGCTGCTTACTTGCTCACCAGCTGGTCGCCGTGCTTCTGCTTGATCGTGTCGAGCAAATGCACGACTTCCTGGCGGCGGCCGGCATCGGCATCTTCGCGCCCAGGGCGGGCGGGAGCAGCCAGAGCCCGTTTCAGATGGTCGGCCGCCTGGGCATATTCACCCTGGTCGGCGAGCATGTCCGCGTAGAAGTAATTGGGATCGATCCCGTTCGGGTTGATGGCGAGCGCCTTCTCGAAATACTCCCTGGCTTTTTTCTTGTCGCCGAATCCGATCGGCCATCCCGGAACCTTGGCGTAGAGACTGCCCAGCGAGTTGTAGATGGAGCCGTTCAATGCCGTCGGGTCGATCTTTTCGGCCGCAAGCAGATAGTCGCGTGCTTGCTTGACCTTGCTCAGGGCACCCAGCCCGCCTTCGGCTTTGGCTGCGCTGGAAAGGATGATGGCTTGCCAGATCAGGGGCTCGGCACGGCCGGGATAGGATTCGGAGACTTGCTGGGCATGGGCGATCAGCGGGGTAAAGGCCGCTTCCTTGCCGGCATCGGGGGTGTGGAAGCTGATCTTCGCCCAGCGATGGCCTTCGTCGGCGATGGCGTCATCCAGACCACCGGGCTGCGCGGCCAGACTGGCGGCATTGAGACCGGCGAACATAACAAGGGCAGCAAAGGATTTCAGGTACATGGTGGATCTCCAGAAAAGCATTAACGGGTGGATTCGGTGGCAAAGGGACGCATCAGGTCGACCTGCTTGATCAGGCTCGGATCGACCAGGCGCGGAAGGATGGAATTGATGCGGACGAACAGCTTTTCGGGCCAGCCGAGATAACGCTCCCGACCGCCGCGCTCGATGGTGGCGATGACGCTGGCCGCGACGCTGTCCGGTTCGTCCTGGTTCATCTTCAGCGCATCGGCCATGCGGGTGACCGCGCTGCGATTGAAGGGGGTGCGGGTGAAGCGCGGTGCAACGTACGTCACGCCGACGCCGGTTCCGGCCAGTTCGCGCCGCAGCGCCTCGGAAAAGCCGCGCAGCGCGAACTTGCTGGCTGAATAGGTGGCA
This sequence comes from Thiobacillaceae bacterium, assembly GCA_012274165.1. Taxonomy (GTDB): domain Bacteria; phylum Pseudomonadota; class Gammaproteobacteria; order Burkholderiales; family Thiobacillaceae; genus Thiobacillus. The sequence continues at coordinate 21,841 of JAAPAA010000350.1, read as the reverse complement.
AAACAGGGAAAGCCGATCGAGCCGAAAATCGAGCCCAGATTGACGATCTTCCCCTTCCCCTTTTCGAGCATGTGGGGCAACACGGCATTGACCATGGCGATCGGCGCGATGGTATTGACGTTGAACAGCCGCGCCATATCGGCTGCGCTTTCATCGGCAAAAAAGCCGAAGTTCTGGGTGCCGGCGCAATTGATCAGGATGTCGATTGAGCCGGCCTGGTCGAGCGCGTCCTGAACCAGGCGGGCCGGCTCGCCGGGCGTCGCGAGATCACCGACCAGCGTCATGACCGTGCCGCCTGACGCCCTGAGTTCTGCGGCGAAGGCTTCCAGCTTCGCCCTGTCGCGGTTGATCAGGACAAGGGACGCGCCGCGCCGGGCAAGCTGACGCGCGATGGCGCCGCCGATGCCGCCGCTGGCGCCGGTGATCAGAATCGTGCTGCCGGAAATTTTCATGGGGTCTCCTGAATATCGATGTTGCCGAGCACATTGCCGTAGAGACGGAAGAAGGTTTTTGCGTGATTCACGACAGCTTCGCGGTCGTCCGGTGTGTCAAGACGGTTGACCAGTTGCTCGTAATCGCCGATGTGTTCGACGTCGAGCGCGCCATGGCTGCTCAGGTAGGTCAAGGCGCTGGGCGGCAGGTCGAGGGCGCCCTGCAGCACGCTGGCCGCATTCGTCGCGAGGCTGACGCTGGTGCCTTCGAGCACATACACCATCCCGAAAAAACCGACCGGATTCCGCCGCATCACCGTGTCGTAGGCATAGGCGACCATCACATCGGTATCGAAATCAGGCCGACTGACCCGGACGGCGTCAGCATCGCCGCCGGCCGCTGCAATGTCGTTGAGGATCCATTCGTGATGGCCGAGTTCTTCCTCGATGTAATGGGCAATGGCGCTGCGTAGCCATTCCTGGCGGTCGGGCAGCCGCGCGCCGCAGGCCATGAGCAGCGGAACGGTGTGCTTGACGTGATGAAAAGCACGGCTGAGAAAACGGATGTATTGCTGCCGGTTCACCTGGCCCGCCAGGGCGGCCGTGATCAACGGGATTGAATGCAGGGCGGCGCGTTCGCCAGTGGTGGCGAGCTGCAGCTGTTGGTAAAAGCTCATGGAATTTCCGTTCTGTTTTAACGTTGATACAAGGATTCAACCTGGGCGGCGTACTGCCCAAGAATCGCGGTTCGTCGCAGCCGGCCGTTCGCAGTCGACAGGCCGTTGTGCGGTGTGAAGGGTTCGGTTGCGGTGATCCAGGCGCGGACCTGGGCGTAGTCGGGAAGCCGGCGATTGGCCATGTCCAGTGCGGCTTCGATGGCGTCATGCGACGTTCCCGGATAGGGCACGATCACCGCGCAGTTGAACGGCCGGGCTTCGCCGAAGATGGCCGCCTGGGCAATGCCGGGGTGGGATGCCAGTTCGCCTTCCACCCACTCGGGCGCGACATTGCGTCCGAACGAGGTGATGAACAGGTTCTTCTTGCGGCCGGTCAGGAACAGAAAGCCTTCCGCGTCCAGGTAGCCGAGGTCGCCGGTGGCGATGCAGTCCAGCGCGTCTGCTGCTGCGGCCTCGCCCAGGTAGCCCTGCCAGTGGGTTCCGCGAATCAGGATTTCGCCATCGTCAGCGAAGTCGATCCGGACATGCGGCAAGGGCTTGCCCACGCTTCCGCCACGGACTTCCCCGGGCCGGCTGACGGCGACGACGGAGCCGCATTCCGATAGTCCATAGCCCTCATGGACAGGAAGGCCAAGCGCCTGGGCATCCTCAAGCAGTTTCGACGAAACCGGTGCGCCGCCGACCGCGAGATAGCGCAGCGTGCGCGGCAAGGCAGCGCCCGCCTGACCTGCCACCACCATTGCCTGCAGCATCTGCGGAACCATGATCGCGGTGCTGGCGCGCCAGCCGGTCAGCGCGGCGATCAGGCGCCCGACATCGAGGCCGGAACTGCCGGACAGCCCGACCGTTGCAAGCCGGGGCAGGCAAATCGTGGCGCCCGCCAGCAAGGGCGCGTAGATGCCGCCAATATTCTCCAGTAGCGTGGCCAGTGGAAGCAGGCAAAGATGCCGGTCATCACGGCTGGCCCCGCTGGCCAATCCCAGCGAAGCGGCCACGGTTTCCATCGTTTCGCGTCCCAGACAGACGCCTTTCGGTTCACCGGTCGTGCCCGAGGTGAAGGTCACCTTCTGGGTGGCGGCGGGAAGCGAAGCGGTCGAGGCTGCAACGCCTGGCAGGCGGACGCGCTGCAATTCGCCGTAGAACGGCTCCGCCGGCAAGTCGGCTTGCTGCAAGGCCGCCCGGAGCCGTTCGGGCTGGTCGGTCAGCACCAGATCGATCCCGGCTGTCGTAAGCACATGGACGATCTGCGAAGTGGAAAAAAACAGCGGCAACGGAATGGTCGGGATGCCAACCATGTGAGCGGCAAGATCAGCCAGCGCCCAGGCTTTGCCGTTATCGGCCAGGATCGCGATTGCACGCGGGCGACATGCCTGCAACTGCCTGGCCAGCGATTCGATTTCAGTCAGCAAAGCGTCATAGGTGAGCGTGCTGGTTTCATCCTGCAGGGCGATTTTCAGGGGTGCGTGGGCAGCATGGCGCTGCAGGGCGGCGATGATCCGGCTCATACACTATCCCCGGCCCGGAACTGCTTGGGCACAGGGGAGAGATGCATGGCCCGGTAGCCTTCCTGGATATTGCCGACCAGCACGCGCGGGGCATAGTCGTAATAGCTGCCCCAGACGGCGCGCGCATCCGCCGGCAGCCGGTCAGCCGTGGCCGCCTGGATGTCGAGCGGGCACAGCACCAGACGGCAAAACGCGTTGCGCAGGCCGGTGGTGCCGGTGAACACCACCCACTCGAAACCTTCACGGTGCAGGCGTTCCGTCAGCAATCGGATCATGGCGCGGACGGCTCCCGGGAAGGTTCCGGAGAAATGGCCGACCTCGACGATGGCCCGGCGCTCGACCTTGCCACCGACGCGGGCCGCAATGGTTTCTTCTATCGGCATGTCGAGATACTGTTCGAGAAACAGATTGCGATTGGCCGAACGCAATCCGAACGCGCCGCAGATGTCGCCATTCCGGTTGCGCATGCTGAACAGGCGCGGCATGAAGGCTTCGACGCGGGATCCGAAGTTGTCGGCAAAACACTGGCTGATGAATGATTCGACCGCTGCGCGGTCGGCGCCGACATGTTCGAACAGTTCGAACGCCGGGCCACCGATTGGCCTGGCGGCAGCCGGAACTTCAACAGCTGGGGTTTTCCCGCCATGAAACAGAAATGCGTGCAATGCCTTGATTGAAGGGTGGAGTTCAATCGGCGGCAGGAAGGGGCTGGAGAGGCTGGTCATGGGATTCCTTGGCATGTTTGCGGCTTGCGCCACAGGGCAGTTACCAGGGAAACAGCAATACCAGTGCCAGCTTGATAATCAAGCTGAAATAATTGCTTAACGCGTTGATATTTCTAACATAAACAAACAAGACATCTGGCTTTCCCAAGGGAATGCCAGCTCAACATCCCGCCCGCTGCTGCAAGTCCTGTCAACCAAACTTGCAGTCGCCCCTTACTTCGGGCAGGTGGGCAACTCGCCGACCATCAGGACGACATCGACACCATGTTCCGGCACACAGACCGAGACGTAACCGATCGCGCCTGGCGTGGTGCTCACGAACAGGATGACCGCTTCTTCGGACGCCAGCACGTAGGGCGGCAGCACGCCATGGAAGTACATCTCCCGCCAGTAGTCCTCCAGCGCCTCGGGTGCTTGCCCCAGAATGGTTTGTGAGAAAGCGCGGCGCAGGGGATGGGTCGTTGGCAGGTTGACGGGCTGGATCCGGGTGCCGTTTTCCCAGTATTTTTGCTTGCGCTTGTAGATCAGAGAAATGGATTCGCGCGTCGGATGATGCTCCATGACGCCTGGCGCGGTGATGACGGCGAAGGGCCGGTCCGTCGCCCAGACGCTGGGCACGGCAAGGTACAACAGCACCGGGACCAGCAAGGACAGAATTGTCGGCATGCTGGCCTTCAAAAGAGGATGTTGATCGAAGACAGGAAGCCTTCGGGGGCATCGATATGGTTGTTCTTGCTGCCAACCCATTCGGCTTTCAGCACGACTGCGGGGGTGTACCGGTAATTCAGGCCGATGACAAACAATTGGGTCGCATCAGTCTCCAGGGCCGGATGGAAATATTCGTATCGGCCCACGGCGTAGGTCTTGTCGGCAAGCGGGACAACCAGTTGTCCAAAGATCCCCTTCTCATCCCATAAACGCCCATTCTCCGAAAATCGGTAGACCCCCTCGGCACTGAACTCGTAGCGATTGCGTGACCAGACAAAATCCATCCCAAGCAGGTTTTTCTTCTCGCCCGGGGAGTTTCCCTGCTCGAAGTTGGCAAAGGAAAAACCGATCTGACCATCCGCGGAAAAAGGGAGGGTCGCGTGTGCCCCGATGACCTCATAAAACGGATCCAGAGTCGGATTGGGGCGGACCTCGTCTCCTTTTGACGCATACAGGGTGTACTCGAGGCCATTCGCCACGGTGGGCAGCGTTCCATAGAGCATCAGACCTGTCACGTTGGAGGGGAAAGGCCGGGTGGTGGTGAGCGGACGCGAAGTGGTCCACACCAGCGGCGTGGCGTGTATGAGGTTCCAGCGGCCGATCGGCGTGAGGAATTTGCCGGCACGGATGGTGGCCGTGTCCGTGACGTCGTAGTCGAGGTACAAGCGCTCGAGCGCCAGGTAGTCGTCTTCGCCATTCTGGCCGGACGAGTTGGACGCCACGATATTTTCAAAATCGAACTCGGAGAAAAATTTCCAGCGGCCTTCGCCTTGCCACCAGACGAACAGGCTCAGGTTATCGAGCGCAGCTCGCGCGGGGGCGTGAGGTGAATCTTCATAGCTGGCAGTGGCATAGCCGCCCAGCGAGAAACCGGTATCCGCCACCCTGAGGCCCTGGCCCAGCCGGTAGTCGACGTCGGAAAACAGGTTATCGTCCGCCCTCGCCTGCAATCCCGCGAGTGCCAGGCAAAGCGGCACGAGCCACCGCACCGCAGCGGCGAGAACACCCCGCAGCATCTGCGATGCGCACCCCGGGCGCGAAACCTTTGCTCGGGTCATGCGGGCTTTCTCATATACTGCTTGTGCGCCAGATCATTCCAGACCTTCATTCGACTCCATCCTTCTGTGAGTATTCGCAAGACGCTTCTCATCGCATTTCTCAGTGTGGGCCTTCTGCCCGCCATGCTTCTGTCCAGCCTGGCATTTGTCAAAGCGCGCGAGGCGGTGCAGGCAGAAATCGAACGTAATCTCGCCATCCAGGCAACCGGGGTCGCCGCGGATATCGACATGATGATGTTCGAGCGGCTACAGAACGCAGCCACCTGGAGCCATCTCGACATTATGCAGGACATGCAGGTTCACGATGTGGACAAGCGGCTGTCCCATTTTCTGGCCGACCTGCAAACCGGCTACAAGGACGTTTACCTCGGCCTGTCCTGTATCGACCAGGCAGGCCATGTCGTCAGCAGCAGCAATGCGGCTCAGCTTGGCCAGTTGGCGCGGCGTCGGCCTGCCTGGCAAAACGTTGTCCTTTCCGGTGCCAACGTAGCACTCGAATCGCCGACCGGCAGCGAAGGCGGGGCGCTGGTGATGCGGGTTCCGGTGGCGTCCGCTTTTGCTGACGGAACGCTGGGCCAGCTGCAGCTGACACTCGACTGGACCAACATTTACGATGTCCTGGATCAGGCCACCAGCGGCAGCGGCCGCTCGCTGGCCATCCTCGACAACAAGGGCAGGCTGATTGCAGCGTCCAGGGATCTGCGCGAGCGCGGCCTGCTGCTGGGCAATGCGCTCGCCGATTGGCGCAAGCTGGCGACTCAAGGTCAATCCGTGTCGGTAAGGCACGGCTCGCCGATTGTCGATTCCGACGTCATCGTCGGGTCTGCCACCTCACGCGGCTACGCCAATTTCGCCGGCTTCGGCTGGACCACCCTGATCATCCAGCCGGTGGGCCAGGCACTCGCGCCGATTCATCGCATGGCGATCATCTTTCTGGGTTTGCTTGGCCTCATCATGCTGCTGACCTTGTGGATGGCCACCTGGGTCAGCCGCGAGATCGCCCGCCCCATCACCGCCCTGACGGGATTTACCCGCGGCTACATGCGCAACAAGGTATTGCAGGCGCCCCCTGCCGCCCACGGGGGCGAAGTAGGCGAACTGACTGAATCTTTCGTGCAGATGATCCGCGACATCGACCAGTCACAGCAAAATCTGGTGCGCGCGTCGAAGCTGGCGGTGGTCGGCGAGATGTCCTCGGTGATCGCACACGAAGTGCGCACCCCGCTGGGGATACTTCGATCTTCGGCGCAGATGCTGCAGCGTGAATCCGGTATCAGTGAAGAGGGACGCGAACTGGTCGGTTTCATCGAAAGCGAAACCGAACGCCTCAACCGCCTGGTATCGGCCATGCTCGATACCGCCAGGCCGCGCGCGCCTGCTTACGGAGCGGTGGACATCCACAGCCTGATCGAAAAATGCATTGCCATGCTGGGCGCGCTGGCCGACAAAAAACAAGTCGCCGTGACGGCTTCCCTGAGGGCGACCAGGCCGGTGATCGAGTGCGACGAGGAACAGATCACGCAAGTCCTGCTCAATCTGCTGATGAATGGTTTGCAGATACTCGACCAGGGGGGGCACATCGAAATCGCGACTCACGATGACGATCGCGACCTGACCATCGAAATTGCCGATGACGGGCCGGGGATCGATCCTGCGGAATGGGCGAAGGTGTTCGAGGCCTTCTTCTTCAAGCGGGAAGGCGGCATCGGACTGGGCCTGGCCATCGTGCAGCAAATCGTGATATCCCATGGGGGTGAAATCGGGGCGGCAGAAAGCCGGCTTGGCGGGGCGCTGTTCCGCATCCGGCTTCCGCGTAAACAGGCAGGAGAAATATGACAGGCAGACAAATTCTCGTGGTGGACGACGAGCCGAAGATGCGCCGCGTCCTTGAAATCATGCTGCAGAAAATGGGCCACCGGGTGCTCAGTGCCGGCAATGGCATCGAGGCGCTGGCGATTTTCCGGGACCATGCCATCGACCTCGTCATCACCGACCTGCGCATGCCCGAAATGGACGGGATTGAACTGTTGACTGCGCTACGGGCGCAGGAGTCGGATGTCCCGGTCATCGTGATCACCGCGCATGGCACGATCGAAACTGCCGTGACCGCCATGAAACATGGCGCCTGCGATTACCTGCTGCGACCGTTCGACATCGACGTGGTGGAACATGCGGTCGAGCGCGTGCTGAACGACACCGAGGTGGCGCGACAAAATGCCTTTCTGCGGCAGGAAATCAATCGCGGCTGGGATGCCTTTATCGGCACCAGCGCACCGATGCAGGCCGTCTACGATTTGATCCAGCGCGTGGGGCCGAGCAAGGCATCAGTACTGATCACGGGCGAAACAGGCACCGGCAAGGAACTGGCCGCACGGGCGGTGCACAATGCCTCGCCGCGCCGCGACAAGCTTTTTGTTCCGATCAATTGCGCAGCGATTCCGGCGGACATTCTGGAAAGCGAGCTGTTTGGCTACGAGAAAGGTGCCTTCACCGGAGCGGTCAAGGAGCGCATCGGAAAATTCGAACTGGCCGATGGCGGCACGATCTTCCTCGATGAGCTGACCGAAATGCCCATGGCCCTGCAGGCCAAGCTGTTGCGCGTGCTGCAGGAAAACACCATCGAGCGCCTGGGCGGTAACCGCGTAATCAACCTCGACCTCCGCGTCATCGCAGCCACCAACCGGGATCCGCTGGAAGGCGTGCGCGAGGGAAAACTGCGCGAAGACCTCTACTACCGGGTCAACGTTTTTTCGATTGAGTTGCCGCCGCTGCGCAAGCGGGTGGAAGACATCGCCGGCCTGGTCGAACACTTTATTGCCAAGCACGGGCATTCGACGGCAACGACCCGGCTGAGCCCCGCTGCACTCAAACGCCTGCAAGGCTATGCGTGGCCCGGCAACGTCCGCGAACTGGAAAACATGGTCGAGCGGGCGCTCATCCTGAGTGGTGGCGGACTGCTGGAGGAGCAGCATTTCCTGCTCGGGCCGAAAGCTGACGACATCAGGCCCAAGCCGCCGGCGCTGCCTGGCAAGAGCGCGAGCACGTCGCCCGCATTGAATCAGGCGGTCGAAGATCTCGAGGCGCGCCTGATCGATGAAGCCCTGGTCCAGTCGGATGGCAACAAGGCCAAGGCCGCCGCGCTGCTGGACATCAGCGAACGAACGCTCTGGTACAAGCTGAAAAAGTACCATCCTGACCTGCCCCCTTCCTGATCGGTAACGGCGGCATCGCTTTCGATCATCAGCTGGCGCATGACGGCAGGTGCAGCGGGGAGGTGCGGCGAATTTTCGTTACCGTCTGGCGAGTTGTGGACTACGCTTGCAGCCATGGATCTACCTGCCCTGATCGCGCAATTCGGCTATATCGCCGTGTTCCTCGGCACCGTGTTCGAAGGTGAAGCCGTGCTGTTGCTCGCCGGCTATTCGGCGCATCGCGGCTACCTCGATTTCGCGCCGGTCGTCGCCGTCGCCATGTCGGGTGCCGTGCTGGGCGACCTGACTTTATTCTGGCTCGGCCGCCGCCATGGCCAGCGATTGATCACGCGGCGTCCCGGGATGCACCTCCGCGCCGAGCGTGCGCTGGGGCTGATCGAGCGCACCCGGTTGCCGTCATTCTGGTCATGCGTTTCATGTGGGGATTGCGCACGGCGCTGCCCATTGCCATCGGCATCAGCGGGGTGAGCTGGCGACGGTTTTTCTGGCTCAACCTGGTATCTGCGGCACTGTGGGCGCCGCTTATCGCCACCATCGGCTGGAGCTTCGGCGCGCTGCTGCTACGCTACGATGCAGCGCTGCACCGTTACGAACACTGGCTGATGGCCGGGGTCGTTGCAATGGCCCTGCTGGTTCGCCTGCTGCGGTGACGACACAACAAGGAACCCACACCATGAAAGTCCTGCTGCCTTTTCCCCACCCCACGCTGCACCCGCTCGCGCGCCTGCGTGCCTGGCATCGCCTGCTGCTCGCCCTGCTGGCAGGCGCGCTGGTTGCCGTGCTGGTTCCATTCGGTTTGTGGGAGGTACGTCTGCTCGCCGGCTGGCTGGCGGGCGCGCTGACCTACCTGGTGATCGTCTGGTGGGGGGTCGGGCGGCTCGACGCAACGCACACCCGCCTGCTTGCCTCCAGCTTCGACCCCGGTGGTGCAGCCCTCTATACGCTGATCATCGTCACCTGCTGGGTCAGCCTCGGTGGGGTGTTGCTGATGACCGAGGCCGCGCGCACGCTTGCGGGCGTGGCCCGCTGGGCGCACATCGGGCTTGCACTAACTACGCTCGCCGTTACCTGGCTGATGCTCCAGACCGTGTTCGCCCTGCGCTACGCGCGCCGCTACTATCGCGAGGATGCGCGCGGCCTGCTGTTTCCTGGTAACGACGAGCCGGTCTACCTCGATTTCGCGTATTTCTCCGCCGTCATCGGCATGACCTCGCAGGTGTCCGACATCGGCATTGCTCACTCTGCGATGCGTCGCCTGGTGCTGCTGCATGGGCTGGTGTCGTTCGGATTCAATCTCATGGTGCTGGCGCTGACGATCAATCTCGTCGCCAGCGCGCTGGGGTGAAACGCTCCGCAGCCCAAACGAAAACGGACTGCACGAGGAACAGCTGCATCTACTGACGCGCGCGCTCAGCCAAAGGTCAATCCCATCGCCTCGCGCACATCCCGCATCGTGTCGCGCGCCAGCTCCTGTGCCTTTTCGTTGCCGTCGGCCAGGATGTTGCGCACCTGATCCGGGTTGTCTTCGTAGTACTGCGCGCGCTCGCGGATCGGCGCGAGCTCGGCCAGCACGGCGTCGATCACCGGCTGTTTGCATTCGAGGCAACCGATGCCGGCGCTGGTGCAGCCTGCGGTTGCCCACTGGCGCACGCCATCGTCTGAATACACCAGATGGAACTGCCACACCGGGCAATTGGCGGGGTTGCCCGGATCGGTGCGGCGCACGCGCGCGGGGTCGGTCGGCATGGTGCGGATTTTCTTCGTCACCATCTCGGGATCTTCGCGCAGGGCGATGGTGTTGTTGTACGACTTCGACATTTTCTGGCCGTCGAGTCCGGGCATTTTCGAGGCAGCAGTCAACAGCGACTCGGGTTCGACGAGGATCATCTTGCCGGAGCCTTCGAGGTAGCCGAACAGACGCTCGCGGTCGTTCATCGACAGGTTCTGCGCGTCGTTCAACAGCGCCTTGGCGGATTCCAGCGCCTCGTCGTCGCCTTTTTCCTGATAGGCGGTGCGACATTCTTCATACAGCCGGGCTTTTTTCGAACCGAGCTTTTTCACCGCAGCGCGCGCCTTGTCTTCGAACCCGGGCTCGCGGCCATACAGATGATTGAAGCGGCGGCAGATTTCGCGGGTGAATTCGATGTGCGGCACCTGGTCCTCGCCCACCGGAACCAGATTGGCGCGGTAGATCAGGATGTCGGCGGATTGCAGCAGCGGGTAGCCGAGGAAGCCATAGGTGGAGAGATCCTTCTCGGAGAGCTTTTCCTGCTGGTCCTTGTAGGTCGGTACGCGTTCCAGCCAGCCCAGTGGCGTCATCATCGACAGCAGCAGATGCAGTTCGGCATGTTCGATCACCCGCGACTGCACGAACAGCGTGGCTTGCGCCGGATCGACGCCGGCAGCCAGCCAGTCGACCACCATGTCGCGCACGTTGTCCTCGATGCCTTGCGGGCTATCGTAGTGCGTGGTCAGCGCGTGCCAGTCGGCGACGAAAAACAGGCACTGGTATTCGTTCTGCAGGCGCAGCCAGTTTTTCAGTACGCCGTGGTAGTGGCCAAGATGCAGGCGTCCGGTGGGACGCATACCGGAAAGTACGCGGTCGGAATACATGTAGATGAGTAGTAAGCAGTGAGTGAAAAAGGATCAGGACAGCACGACCTGAATCAGGTTGAGCAGCTGCGGGGTTTCAAGACCGGTGACAAAAGCAGTCAGACCGATGAACAGTTCGATGAGCGGCCACATGATGGTGCCGAGGACGCCGCTGAACATCAGGCCGAGCAGGATGAAAAAGCCATAGGGCTCGATCTTCGAGTAGCTGATCGCCTGCTTCATCGGCAACAGGCTGACTGCGATGCGCCCACCGTCGAGCGGCGGCAGCGGGATGAGGTTGAGCGACATCAGGATGACGTTGATGAATACGCCGGCCGCACCCATCAGCATCAGTGGTGCGCTGAAACTGTTACCGAGCGAATGGCCCAACTGGATCATCAGCGCCCAGAACACGGCCATGACGAAGTTCATGCCCGGCCCGGCGAGAGCGACCCACAGCATGTCCTGCTTGGGACGGCGCAGACGGGCGAAGTTGACCGGCACCGGCTTGGCCCAGCCAAACAGGATCGCACCGCCCCCCAGCAATTTGCTGGTCAGCAGGATCAGCAGCGGCACCAGGATGGTCCCGACCGGGTCGATGTGTTTGAGCGGGTTGGCAGTGATACGGCCTGCCGCAGCGGCGGTCATGTCGCCGAAAAAGCGCGCGACATAACCATGCGCAGCTTCATGCAGGGTAATGGCGAAAATCACCGGCAGTGCAAAGATGGCGATTTTCTGGATCAGGGTGAGTTCCATGGCGTGTCCGGTCAGACTTCGAAATCCGACACATCGCCCTTGCCGTAACGCAACACGACGGGGCTGTCGGTCGTGAGGTCAACCACGGTGGTCGGGGTGAGGCCACAGGCTCCGCCGTCGATGACCAGATCGATCTGGTGTTCGAGGCGCTCGCGGATTTCCCACGGTTCGGTCAGCGGCACGTCTTCGCCCATCAGCAGCAGGGTAGACGACAGGATCGGCTCGCCCAGTTCGGCCAGCAGTGCCTGCACGATGGGGTGATCCGGCACGCGCAGGCCGATGGTGTCGTGCTTTTTATGCAGCAGCCGCTTGGGCACTTCGCGGGTGCCGCGCAGGATGAAAGTGTAGGCGCCCGGCGTGTGCGCTTTCAGAAAGCGGAACTGAGTGTTGTCGACCTGGGCATAACGCCCCAACTCGGACAGGTCGCTGCAAATCAGCGTGAGGTCGTGGCCGGTGTCGAGTCCGCGCACCGACAACAGCCGCATCGCGGCTTCCTTGTCGCCGATGTGGCAACCGAGCGCATAGCAGGAATCAGTGGGGTACACGATGATGCCGCCGCGCTTGAGGATGTCGACCGCTTGCAGGATCAGCCGCGGCTGCGGGTTGTCGGAATTGATATTGAAAAATTGCGCCATTAAATGCTCAGTGATAAAGAAGAATGGGATGCCAGTTCCGGCCAGCCTTGCCATACCGGCTGACAGTAATACGGCAATTCGGGCAGACGGCCAATATCGATGCCTTCGCCCGGCGCATGAAAATCCGCGCCACGCGAGGCTTTCAAACCGAACGCACGCGCCAGATCGGCAAATTTTCCGTATTCGGATGGATGATGGCTGCCGGTGATCACCTCGATGCCCTCCCCGCCCAGCGCACGAAAGGCGTCCAGAAACAGGTGCAGCTGCCGCGCATTGAAGGCGTAGCGCCCCGGGTGGGCGACCACTGCCATGCCGCCACTGGCGCGGATCCAGCCAACGGCGTTTTCCAGCGTCGTCCATTCGTGTTCGACATAGCCGGGATGGCCACGGGTGAGGAATCGTTTGAACGCAGTACGGATGTCGGATACATGACCCTGCGCCACCAGCCAGCGCGCAAAATGCGTGCGTCCGACCATCTGCTTGTTGGCGGCATAATCGCAGGCGCCTTCATAGGCACCCACGATACCCGCACGCGCCAGATCGTCGCCCATGCGCTGGGCACGTTCGATACGGCCGAGACGGATGGTGTGCAAGCCCTCAGCCAGCTCGGGGCAGGCAGGATCGATGCGCAGACCCACGATGTGCACCGTCTGGCCGCCCCAGCTTACCGAGATTTCCACCCCATTGATCAGCGTCAACCCGGCCTCAGCGGCAGCGGCCTGCGCGGACACCAGGCCCGACACATCGTCGTGATCGGTCAGCGCGAGCGCGTGTACGCCGTTGGCGACTGCGCGCGCGACAACAGCGGCGGGCAGCAACACACCATCGGATACGTTAGAGTGGCAATGCAGATCGATATTGAGCATCGATGATCAGGTTCGGGGAACCAAGGCCAAAAGCGCTTGGTCAAGAGGGGGAATCATAGCAAAATAAGCCCTCACCCGAATTGAGCTACGCGGAATACCCAACCGGCGCCCGCCCCCAAGCCATCGCATAATGAAAAAAGTACTGTTCGACCTATTCCCTGTCATCATCTTTTTCGTCGCGTATAAAATCGGCGACGCCAATGCCGAAGCCTCGCGCAGCTTGATGACTTCGCTCGGCCTCGCCATGAGTGCCAGCGAAAAACCCGGCATCTATCTCGCCACGCTGGTCGCCATAGTCGCCAGCATCGGACAAATCGGCTGGGTCAAACTGCGTGGCCACCCGGTCGAAACCATGATGTGGGTCAGCCTTGGCATCATTGTCGTGTTTGGCGGCGCCACCCTGTGGCTGCACGACGAAAGCTTCATCAAGTGGAAGCCGACCGTGCTGTACTGGCTGTTTGGCGGGATCATTCTGGGCTCGACCCTGTTCGGCCGCAATGTCATCCAGGGGTTGATGGCTGAGCAAATGGAACTTCCTGCGCCGGCCTGGGGTCGACTGAATGCAAGCTGGGGCGGTTTTTTTATTTTCATGGGGCTTGCAAACCTGTTTGTCGCCTTCAACTTCTCGACTGACGACTGGGTCAACTTCAAGCTGTTTGGCAGCATGGGCTTGATGCTGGTGTTCGTGATCGGGCAAAGCATGATGCTGAACAAGTATCTGGACAAAGAAGAATTGAACAAGAAAGAAAACCAATAATGCTTTACGCCATCGTCGGACAGGATGTGCCCGACAGTTTGAACCAGCGGCTTGCCACCCGCCCCGCCCACCTGGAACGCCTGCACGCGCTGCAGCAATCCGGGCGCTTGCTGCTGGCGGGTCCGTTTCCCGCCATCGACAGCAACGACCCCGGCCCTGCGGGCTTTACCGGTAGCCTGATCGTCGCTGAATTCGACACCCTGGCCGCAGCACAAGTCTGGGCCGATGCCGATCCCTACGTGACAGCCGGTGTGTATGCCAGCGTCAGCGTCAAACCCTTCAAGAAAACCTTGCCCGCATGAGCACCGACGCTTTGATTCGCCAGCGTATCAGCACGCTGGAACCTGAAACCTACACCCTCGAAGACGAAAGTGCGCAGCATCGGGGGCATGCAGGCGCCGCTTCGGGTGGTGGGCATTTCCGACTCACAATTGTGTCATCCAAATTTCGTAATCTCTCCACCCTTGCCCGTCACCGGCTTGTGTATGAAGCCATGGGTGAACTCATGCAGCGTGAAATCCACGCGCTGTCGATCACTGCTTTAACCCCCGAAGAACTTTGAAAGGAATCCAAATGCGCGTTGCCCTACTCCCTGGTTTGATCATGCTGGCACTCTCCCCGCTGGCGCTGGCGCAAGCACCGACAGCTGTTCAGGCTCCAACTGCTGCGGCTGCCAACAAACCGCTGGCCGTGGTCAATGGCCATGACATCCCGGCTTTATATGGTGAGGTGGTTAAAGCTCAAATGGCGCAAGGCCAGCCCGAATCACCGCAACTTGATGCCCGCGTGCGCGAATCGCTGGTCAACCTTGAACTGCTGTCGCGCGCTGCCACGGACAAGGGGCTCGAAAAAGATCCGCGTGTAGCCGCTACACTGAATATCGGTCGCATGGATCAACTGGCCAAGGCCTACCTGGAAGACTATGTCAAAGCGCATCCGATCACCGATGCCGAAATCCAGGCGGCATATGACAAAGCCAAAACCGAAGCCGTTGAGCCGGAATACCTCGCCCATCACATCCTGGTGCCCAACGAAGCCGAGGCCAATAAACTGATCGCCGAGCTCAACAGCAAAAAAGCCAAATTCGACGATCTGGCGAAAAAATATTCCAAGGATCCCGGCTCAGCCAAAAACGGCGGCGCGCTTGACTGGTCCGATCGCCGTGCGTTTGTTCCAGAATTCTCCACTGCCTTGGTCGCCCTGAAAAAAGGCGAAACAACCAAAACACCGGTGAAAACCCAGTTCGGCTACCATATCATCCGCCTCGACGACACACGCAAACCCAAGATCCCGCCGCTTGATGCCGTGCGTGGCGAGATCGTCAAGCAATTACAGCAGCAGCGTGTGCGCGATGCCATCACAGCTGCACGTGCCGGTGCAAAAATCGAATAAATCGCTAATATTATTAGGCGGGGCGTCGCCCCGCCAACATCAGACAGGGAGCCATCATGGCCGGAAAAGAATATAACCACCTGCAAGACGTTTTTCTAAACACCCTGCGCAAAGAGCGTATTCCAGTGTCCGTTTTTCTTGTCAACGGCATCAAGCTGATGGGGCGGATCGAATCGTTCGACCAGTTCGTGGTGCTGCTGAAAGGCAATGATCAGGCTGCCCAGATGATTTTCAAACACGCCATCTCCACCATTTCGCCCTCGCGCGAAGTGGTGTTGCCGCAGCGCGACGCCGAAACTCAGTAACAACCTGCGTCAGCGTCACTTAGCATGGGCGGCCAGCAGCCTGGCCGCCGTTTTTGCGTCCACCAAAACGGCCACGCCGCCACGGTACATCTGCCTGTAACGGGTTTCTATCCCGTCCAGATTCTGCGTATCTTTCAAATAAATGACTGCATACGCGTCGGGATGCGCTGCCAGCCAGCTCTCGAGTTCTGGCCCACGTAGTTCAGCCAGAGGTGCTTCCAGACGCCCCAAAAACTGATACTGCGCATGATAAGTCGCGGCATTCGCTACCGGATGTCCATCTGTCTGCACTTGCCTGATCGCCAAAGCCATGGGCTTGACGTCATACAGCGGATCGATCGAACGCATGGCAGCAAACTGCAGCAACGCCAGCATCCCCACCCCAAGCACAGCCAGATTCAGCACCGGCGACACACCACGTCGTCCGGCCACCCAGGCCGCCAGCGCCAACGCTACCAGCAACGCGCCTGGCCATAACGGCGGCAACAGGACAACCTGATCGCGCAGCGATGCAATCTGCCCACTGGCTGCCAGCATCAAGGCACCGCCCAACAGTGCGGCCAACAAGGCAGGCAGGCCGACCCTGGTGCCTGCCCGATCAGCCAGCACCCGTGCCGCCAGCAAGGCAAACGCCGGGAACATGGGCACCAGATAGTGTGGCTGCTTGCCACTGATGAAGGAAAACGCAACGAATATCGGCACCATCCAGGCAAGGCAAAAACGCGTTCCGCGATCCAGACCCTCACGCCGATGACGCGCCAGCGCCTCCCACAGCCCCGGCCAGACAAACCAGGGAAACAGCATCACCGGCAGCAACGGCAGATACCACCAGACAGGCCGCCGATGGGCAAAAGAATCAACCATGCGGTCGGCGGTCTGTCCCCAGAAAATCGCGTTGCGATAGGCTTCGCCGCCCGCCATCCCGGCTGGTAACGCCCACGCCAGCGCGATGGCAGCGCCCAACAGTACAGCCAACCCAATTCCGCCAAACCAGCGGCTCCATTTAAGGCCGGGATTCCACCACGGCGCCAATACCGTGATGGGTAACAGGTTCAGCAAAATGACCGGCCCCTTGGTCAGCACGCCCATGCCGATTGCGATCCCCAGCATGACAAAGCCACGCCGCCTGCCCTCTGCGGCCAGCAGCACGCCGTGCATGCCGACCAGCACCCAAAACGCCAGCAGCACATCGAACATGGCCGAGGTCGAAAAAACGACCCATAACAGCGCGCTCGCTAGCACCAGCGCGGCATTCCCACCCAGGTCGGCACGCTGAGGCCACAGGCGACGTGCCAGCAGAAAGGTCAACAGCATCGAGCCTGCTGAAAACAAGGGCGATACCACTCGCGGCCACCAGTCATTGACGCCAAACAGCGTCCATCCCGCATGGAACATCCAGAACATGAATGGCGGTTTGTGGCTGTAAGGCGCGCCATTTTTGTAGGGCACCAGAAAATCGCCACGCAGCCACATCTCCCACGCAGCACTGACATAACGCGTTTCGTCGACTGGGATCAGCGGCCGTGACCATAAGGCAACAGCTGCCAAGCCAACCAGAAACAAAAGGCTCAGCAATAACAGATTCCGCCCGGCAGCTTCAGAGCCTGGATATGGATTCATGGTTCAAATTCCCTTTTCATCCAACTCGGCGTCGACCTGATCGTCCAGGCTTTGACCATGCCGGAAACGGCGATAAAGATAAACACCCAGCACGCCCGATATCAGAAACATAGCGCTAGCCAATACGAGCTTCAGGACTGGGTCGATATGCACACCGCTACCGACCAGTGCGAATACCAGCGTTTGAGGCAAATAGCCCAGAAAAGTGCCGGAAAGGAAATAGATCGACCGGATGCTGGAAATACCCGCAGCCCGATTCGTCAGCAGATTGTTGCCTATCGGCAGCAAGCGAACCAGCACCGTCATCGAGAACGGGTGGTCGTGAATGAAGCGGTCGAAACGCCCGGCGCGCTCGCCCAGCCGCGCACGCAACAGATTTTTCCCGAACAGTCGCGCGTAAGCAAAGCTCAGCCCACACCCCAGCAGCGCCGCCAGCGTGCCGAGCAGCGTGCCCAAGCTCAACCCGAAGGCATAGCCGCCCAGAAACGCAATAATTTGGCGAGGCAAGCCGATCGCCGTGAATAAGCCACCCATCAGCAAAAACAGCAGGGCGCCGTTGAAGCCGTGACCACGCACCTTCGCATCGATCCAGGCCTCGTTGATGCTGCTGCCCAAATTGCTGCTTTCGAACAGATAGCCCAATAACGCCAGGCTCAGCATCAACGCCAGACCCTTGAGAATGACGCGTGCTTTCATTTACAGGTCGGAATCTGAGTCGATCAGCGGCAAACGCACCCGCCGCTGCAGCCAGGCAACGCCGAACAAATCGACGATGCCTACCCACAAGCGATTGTGCACGCCATATTTGGAGGCACCCCGCTCGCGCGCACGGTGGTGAACCGGCACCGACACCACCGCACCGCCATTGCGCATCACCAGCGCCGGCAGAAAGCGGTGTAAATGGTCAAAGTTGGGGAGCTGTAAAAAAGTCTCGCGGGCAAACACCTTGAGACCGCAGCCAGTGTCCGGCGTATTGTCCTTCAGCATGCGCGAACGCACGCCGTTGGCAATTTTTGACGACAGACGGCGCAGAATCGTGTCGTTGCGCCTGGCGCGCCATCCGGCCAGCAATTCCAGATTGGCAGGCTGCGCGGGGTTGGTCAATTCGGCCAGCAAGGCCGGAATGTCTGCAGGATCGTTCTGTCCGTCGCCATCGAGTGTGGCTATCCATTCGTAACGCGCCGCGTTCACACCCGTCGTCACCGCACGGCTTTGCCCGCACGACGCGCGATGGCGGATCACCCGCAACATCGGAAACTCAGCCTTCAGCGCCGTCAACCGTGCTTGCGTGGCATCGGTGCTGCCGTCGTTGATATAGATGATTTCAAAGGTGGTATTACCAGACAGCGCGGCTGCGATTTCGCGCACCAGCGGCTCGACGTTGTCCTGCTCGTTCTTGACGGGGACAACCACGGACAACCTGCCGTGGTAAGCATATTTCGGCATCGCGTTAGCGTGGAAAATTAGGGGTGTGTGGCGGAGAGGGCGGGATTCGAACCCGCGTTAGGATATTATCCTAAACACGCTTTCCAGGCGTGCGACTTAAACCGCTCATCCACCTCTCCGGGAGCCGCGCATCATACCGGAAGCACCTACATGCGGCAAACTGAAGTTGATCTATTTGACCCAGCAGGGTGCATGAAAAAGTTGACTCCCTCCTCTTGAATCCCGGTCGTCCACCCCCATTTGCTCGCCAGAACCAATTGGGAGCTCATATGCAGGACGACATCGAAACCAATGCAAACGCAGCAGACGCTGCTTCTCCGACCGCCCACACTAAAGAAACCATGCCCAGCCTGGAAGAAATGCTGAAGGCGTCGGAGCTCGTCGCAGCTGAACATCACGATGCCTGGCTGCGCGCCAAGGCAGAAACCGAGAACATGCGCCGCCGCGCCGCAGACGATGTCGACAAGGCGCGCAAATTTGCAGTGGAACACTTCGCCAGCGAGTTGATGGCAGTGAAAGACAGCCTGGAAGCCGCGCTGACGGTCGAATCCCCAAGCGTGGAAAACATGAAGGATGGCGTCGAACTGACGCTGAAGCAGCTGGTTGCCGCGTTCGGCAAATTCAATCTGAACGAGATCAGCCCCCTGGGCGAAAAATTTGACCCGCACCAGCATCAAGCCATCCAGATGATCGAATCCGATCAGCCCGCCAACACCGTGGTCACCGTGCTGCAAAAAGGCTACCGCCTGCATGAACGCACGCTGCGCCCGGCGCTGGTCATGGTGGCAAAAAGTAAAGATTGAACTACCTGACAAGCCGGTGCTATTGAAACTGGCGCGGCTCTCCCCACATACACACCAATTCAAACACTTTTAGAAGGAACGCATCATGGGACGCATTATTGGCATTGACCTCGGCACCACCAACTCCTGCGTGGCAGTAATGGAAAACGGCAAGCCGAAGGTGATCGAAAACGTCGAGGGCGCGCGCACCACGCCGTCCATCGTCGCCTACACCGAAGACGGCGAGATCCTGGTCGGCGCACCTGCCAAGCGCCAGGCCGTCACCAATCCGAAGAACACGCTGTACGCTGTGAAGCGCCTGATCGGCCGCCGCTTCGATGAAAAAGAAGTGCAGAAAGACATCGGCCTCATGCCCTACAAAATCGTCAAGGCCGACAACGGCGACGCCTGGGTGGAAGTGCGCGGCAACAAGATGGCCGCACAGCAGGTGTCTGCTGAAACCCTGCGCAAGATGAAGAAAACCGCCGAGGATTATTTGGGCGAAGAAGTCACCGAAGCCGTCATCACGGTGCCGGCCTACTTCAACGACAGCCAGCGCCAGGCCACCAAGGACGCCGGCCGCATCGCGGGCCTCGAAGTCAAGCGCATCATCAACGAGCCGACTGCGGCCGCGCTGGCGTTCGGCATGGACAAGAAGGAAGGCGACCGCAAGATTGCGGTGTATGACCTCGGCGGCGGCACCTTCGACATCTCCATCATCGAGATTGCCGAAATGGACGGCGAGCACCAGTTCGAAGTGCTGTCGACCAACGGCGACACCTTCCTTGGCGGCGAAGACTTCGACCAGCGCCTGATCGACTACATCGCCGACGAGTTCAAGAAAGAACAAGGCGTCGACCTGAAGAAAGACGTGCTCGCGCTGCAGCGCCTGAAGGAAGCGGCGGAAAAGGCCAAGATCGAGTTGTCGTCCGCGCAGCAGACCGAAGTCAACCTGCCCTACATCACCGCTGATGCCTCGGGTCCCAAGCACCTGGCAGTAAAAATCACCCGTGCCAAGTTCGAAGCGCTGGTGGAAGACCTGATCAAGCGCACCATTGATCCGTGCAAGATGGCCCTGAAAGATGCGGGCCTGACGACTTCGCAGGTGGACGACGTGATTCTGGTCGGTGGCCAGACCCGCATGCCCAAAGTGATGGACGCGGTGAAAGAGTTCTTCGGCAAGGAAGCGCGCCGCGATGTAAACCCGGATGAAGCCGTGGCAGTCGGCGCTGCGATTCAGGGCGGCGTGCTGCAGGGCGAAGTCAAGGACGTGCTGCTGCTCGACGTCACCCCGTTGTCGCTGGGCATCGAAACCCTGGGCGGCGTGATGACCAAGCTGATCCCGAAGAACACCACGATTCCGACCAAGGCGAGCCAGGTGTTCTCGACGGCTGACGACAACCAGAGCGCAGTGACCGTGCATGTATTGCAGGGTGAACGCGAAATCGCTTCGGGCAACAAGAGCCTGGGCCAGTTCAACCTGAGCGAGATCCCGCCCGCACCGCGCGGCATGCCGCAGATCGAGGTCACCTTCGACATCGACGCCAACGGCATCCTGCACGTATCGGCCAAGGACAAGGCCTCCGGCAAGGAAAACAAGATCAAGATCCAGGCGAGCTCCGGCCTTTCCGAAGAGGAAATCCAGCGCATGGTGAAAGATGCCGAAGCCAACGCAGCCGAAGACCACAAGGCTGTGGAACTGGCGACTGCTCGCAACGCGGCCGACGGCATGATCCATTCGGTGAAGAAAACCTTGGCCGAGTCCGGCGACAAAGTCTCGGCCGACGAAAGAGCCGCGATCGAAACCGCGCTGAAAGAATGCGAAGAAGCCGTGCGCGAAGGCGACAAGGACACCATTGAAGCCAAGACCAACG
This sequence comes from Thiobacillaceae bacterium, assembly GCA_012274165.1. Taxonomy (GTDB): domain Bacteria; phylum Pseudomonadota; class Gammaproteobacteria; order Burkholderiales; family Thiobacillaceae; genus Thiobacillus. Next base: position 500 of record JAAPAA010000350.1, on the reverse strand, counting down.
CACTTGCCACTGCCAGCCACAAGATCGCCGAACAGATGTACAAGGACGAGCAGGCGAAGCAGCCAGGCGAAGCAGCAGAAGGCGGTGCCCATGCTGCTGACGACAACGTAGTCGACGCCGAGTTTGAAGAGGTGAAGGACAAGTAAGGGATCAGGGGTCGGGATTCAGGGATCAGGGAAAGTCGCGCTGTGCGCGGCTTTTTCCGTTTCCGGCCAATGCCGACTCGCTGTTTCCTGAATCCTGACCCCTGAATCCTGGCCCCTAACAACATGTCCAAACGCGACTATTACGAAGTCCTCGGCGTCGCCAAAAACGCCTCGGACGAAGAAATCAAAAAGGCCTACCGCAAGCTGGCCATGAAACACCATCCTGACCGCAACCCGGACGACAAGGGCGCGGAGGAAAAATTCAAGGAAGCCAAGCAGGCCTACGAAATGCTGTCCGACTCGGACAAGCGCGCGGCCTACGATCAGTTCGGCCACGCCGGCGTTGACCAGCAG